>JANQKO010000468.1 GCA_028281075.1 Alphaproteobacteria bacterium
CCGCGCCGCCCGCGGCTACGGCCTGGCGCTGGGCTTGACGATCCTGGTCGTCTACCACAAATGCCTGCAGCTCGGCGAAGCCCTGGCCGAGGGCGGCCAGGTCTCGGCCTGGCTCGGCATCTGGCCGCCCGTGCTGGTGTTCGCCGGCATCAGCGGCTATGCCTTCGTCCGGGCCTGTCTCGGCGTCGGCACCGATCCGCTGGGCCGGGCCGTTCGCGCGCTGGCCGATCTGGGCGAACGGCTGCGCGCGGCGGCCGCCGGCCGGCGCGTCGGGGCCTGATGCGGATCCTCGACCGCTATCTGGCACGCCTGTTCCTCGGCAGGTTCCTGCTGCTGCTTGCCGGCCTGTCGGCGCTGGTCGTGCTGCTGGACCTGCTGGCGAACGCCGACGACGTGATCAACGCGGCGCCGTCGGCGCCGGCCGGACTGCTGCGCTATGCCGGGTTGCGCCTGCCGCTGATCGCCGCCGACCTGCTGCCGCTGTCGGCGCTGCTGGCGGCGCTGCTGACGCTGTCGTTCCTGGTCCGGCATCACGAGCTGGTCGCCATGATCTCGGCCGGCCTGTCGCAGGGACGCCTGGCGCTGGCGCTGCTGCCGGCGGCGCTGCTGGCCGCGCTGCCGCAGTTCCTGCTGGAGGACCAGGCGGTGCCGGCGGCGACCGGCGCCCTGCGCGCCTGGGGCGTCGGCGAGTACGGCGCGGCCGGATCGGCGCGCATGACCTGGCTGCGCGACGGCGCCCAGATCGTCCGCATCCGCCACATCGCCGCCGACGGCCGGCGCCTGGCCGGCGTCACCGTGTTCCAGCGCGACGGCGAGGGCCGGCTGCGCGCCCGCCTGCGGGCCGAGACCGCGACCCATGCCGGCGGCGTCTGGACCCTGCGCTCGGTGCGGACGCTCAACGTGGCCGACGGCGCCGTGACCACGGCCGACGGCCTGCGCTGGCCGAGCCGGCTGGTGCCCGAACGCATGGCCATCCTGTCGGCCGAACCGAACGAGCTGTCGTTCACGGAGATACGGGCGCTCCTGGACAATGCCGCGGCCAGCCGGCCGGACTATGTCTACGGCACCTGGCTGCATCGGCGGGCGGCGGCGCCGGTGGCGACGCTGCTGCTGATCTTCCTGGCGGTGCCGCTGGCGCAGCGCTTCCAGCGCCAGGGCGGCATGGCGTTGCCGATGATCGCCGGCATCGGCATCGGCTTCCTCTATTTCGTCTTCGAGGGCCTGACCCTGACGGTGGGCGAGGCCGGCCTGCTGCCGGCGGCGGTGGCCGGCTGGGCGCCGCCGGCGGCGCTGGCGCTGGTCGGCGCGGCGATCGCCGTGCAGTTCGAGCGGCGGCGGCCGGGCCGGGCGGCGCCGGCATGAGCGCCATCGGCATGGTCAGCAACCGCGCCAGCCAGCGCAACCGGCGCGGCATGTCGGACCTGCGCGGGCTGCTGGCCACGCGTCCGGACGTCCACCATGCCGAGCTGGACGGGATCGACGGGCTGCGCGCGGCGCTGACGGATTTCGCCACGCGGAAGGTCGAACTGGTCGTGGTCAACGGCGGCGACGGCACCGTGCAGGCCGTCATCACCAGCCTGCTGAACGACGGCATGTTCGACAATCCGCCGACGCTGGCCGTACTGCCCGGCGGCATGACCAACATGATCGCCCACGATATCGGCGCGCCACGGCGCGCGGCGACGGCGCTGCGGCGATTGCTGTCCGGACACCGGCCGGCGCGCGAATGCCGGCGCGTCATTCGGCTGCAGCGGGACGGCGCCGCCCCGGTCTACGGCATGTTCTTCGGCACCGCCGCCATCGTCCGCGGCATCGAATATTGCCGTCGGGCCGTGCATCCGCTGAAGCTGGAGTCCTCGGCCGCGGCGGGGGCGGCGCTGGCGGGCCTGCTGGCGCGACGGCTCTGGCGGCGCGGCGGCGAGGACAGGGTCTATCGCGGCGATGTGATCGCCGTCGGCATCGACGGCCAGGCGCCGGAGGCGGGCACCTACCTGATCGTTCTGGCGACGACGCTGAACCGGCTGGTCATGCGCACCCGGCCGTTCTGGGGCGCCGGCGCCGGCGGCCTGCGGTACACCGCCCTGCGCCATCCGCCGGCGCGGATGTGGCGGCGGCTGCCGGCCCTGCTCTATGGCGGCGAGCGGCGCCGGCTGCCGCCGGACGATTACGTCAGCCGGAACGCCGACGATATCCGGCTCGACATGGCCTGTCCCTACACGCTGGACGGCGAGCTGTTCGAGGCGACGCCGGGGCAACCCGTGCGCCTGAGCAGCGGACCCGTGCTCCACTTCCAGCCATGCTAGACGCCGCCTGCCGCGACATCATCGCGAACGAGCTTCACGCCGCCGTCGAGCCGGCGGCGCTGGCCGCCGCCAAGGCCGTACGGGACCGGCATGGCGCCGCGATCGACGCCATCCTCTATTACGGCTCGTGCCTGCGCGACGGCTGGCGGGAGGACGGCATGATCGACTTCTACGTGCTGGTCTCGTCCTACCGCGCCTTCCATGACGGCCACCTGGCGGCGGCGGCGAACGCGGTTCTGCCACCCAACGTGTTCTACCTGGAAACGGCGCATGGCGACCGGACCGTGCGGCTGAAATACGCCGTCATGTCGCTGCCGGCCTTCGTGCGCGGCACGTCGGGCGCCGCCTTCGTTCCGACCTTCTGGGGACGCTTCGCGCAGCCCTGCGCCCTGGCCTTCGTCCGGGACGCGGCCGTCGCCGCAACGATCGTCGACGCGGTCACGGACGCCGTCGCCACGCTGATCGACGAGACCCGGACCCTGCCGCCGCCGCCGCCGACGTCCGAGGCGCTCTGGACCCGCGCCTTCACCGAGACCTACCGCTGCGAATTGCGGGCGGAGCGGCCGGAACGGATTCGCGCGCTCTACGCGGCCAACCGCGAACGCTACGACGCGCTGACCGGTTGCGCGCCGGAACCGCGCCGGCCCCGGCCGGCCCGGAACGCCGGCATGCGCTGGAACGCGCGTCGCGCCATTGGCAAGCTGCTGTCGGTGCCGCGGCTGCTGAAGGCGGTCTTCACCTTCACCGACGGCCTCGACTACATCCTGTGGAAGATCCGCCGCCATACCGGCGTCGACGTCACGCCGACGCCCTGGCAGCGCCGGCATCCGATCCTGGCGGCACCGCTGCTGGCCTTGCGGGTCTACCGCCGGGGCGGCTTTCGCTGATCAGCCGCCCGTCCCGGCCGCCTGTTCCGGCCCCGGGCGCGTCCCGGCGCGGGCTCGCGCGAACATATCGACGATCTCGGCGATCTGCGTCGGGTCATGGCCGGCCGAGAGGCTGCAGCGCAGCAGCGCCAGGCCGCCCGGCGTGCCCGGCGGGATCGCCAGGTTGACGTAGACACCGGCCCGCAGCAGGCGGTTCCACATCTCGACGGCGGTTTCGCGGTCGGGCATCCTGATGGCGACGATGGGACCGACCTCGGAACAGATGTCGAAGCCAAGTCCGGCCAGACCGTCGTGCAGGTGCCGGGCGTTCCGCCACAGCCGCTCGGTCGGCGCCGGTGTCGCGCGGATCCGCGCCAGCGCCGCCGTCACCGACGCGACGTTGGACGGCGACAGCGAGGCGGTGAACATGTAGGCCCGGGTGCCGAACTGCAGGAAGTCGAACTTCGGATGGTCTCGGAGCGACAGAAAGTGGCAGCCCGTCTGCGCTCCCAGGGTGATGGTCTCTCGGCCCAGATCCTGGGTCGCAAAGAGAAAGACCTGAAGAAAATTCAGTCC
>JANQKO010000116.1 GCA_028281075.1 Alphaproteobacteria bacterium
CGCGCGAGGGGATAGGTGACCGGCTTGAACTCAACCGTCGTCCCACTACGCTTTTCGGCCCGCTCCTGGCGGAGCGGGCGCCTGCGTGCGACGCAGACCGTGATGGCGGTGAGAAATGCAGGCTATTACAACATAGCGGTCCCGGCGGGATTTGCCATGCTGCCGGCGGCGCGCGTTCAGGAACCCTGCTTGATGACCTTCAGCAATTGGGCCGAGCGGACGATGTTGCGGTTATTGGCGTCGACGCCGCCGGCCTTGATGGCGATCGCTTCGATGCGGCGCTCGATCGCCGTCACGTCGAGCTTGCCGGTATCGATGTCGCGCGCCGGCGGCGTGCGGTAGAAGTCCTCGAAGATCCCGGCCAGCAGCCGCGGCATGGCGTCGTCCAGGTTGCCGCGGGATGTCCCGTCGATCAGTTCGACCGTGACGATCAGCTTGGCGCCGCCGACCACGCGCCGGTCGTCGACGATCGGCACACTGATCGGTTGCAGCCGGACGTGAAGGGTGTCCGCCGGATTCGCCGGCGGCGTGACGAAGGCGGTGGTGCCGTCGTCCGTCTCGATACGTTTGGTCACGACGATGTCGCTGGTCAGGTCGCTGATGCCGTCGCCGTCCAGGCTGTACAGGCCGGCGAGAATGCCGCCGACCACGATGACGACGCCGGTTCCCATCAGAATCAACAAATGTATCATCCGGACCCCCGGAGCAAATTGAGAAAAGACCGTGGCGAATGTCATCGGCCATCACGGCCGACGGTCACGGCTATGGGATATCGTCTCGGGACAGCGCCGGCATCACGGCGCCTTGAGATGGCTGGGCGCCGGCGTCTCGTCCAGCGCCCGGACGACCATGGCGTCCAGGTTGGCGGCCAGCTCGCGGCCGACGGCGCCGCCCTCGCCGCGTACCTGGCCCCTGATCACGGCCCGCATGGCGGCGATATGCGCCTCGATGGTCTCGACTTCCTCGGCCGTCAGGCGGTTGCGCCGGCGCACCAGCAGGCAGAGCGTATGTCCGAAGGCCGAGAGCAGGGGATAGTCGTAGCTGCCGCCCTCGCCCTTGATCTCATGGGCGATCAGGTAGAGCTGCTGGTGGTCGAAGCGGCCGGACCGCCGCATGCTGTCGAACTTCGACGACAGTGTCGAGATGTCGTTTTCGATGCGTTGCTCGTAGGCCGCCTGCAGCGCGGCGACCGTGGCCTCGGCGTTCGCCAGCAGCCGCGGATTGAGCCCTTTGCCCGGCCCGACCCTGGCGCGCAGTGACCGCGGCGGGAACAGCCGCACGACGTCGTTCGCCGCCGCGGCGGCGTCGGCCCGCGTCCCTGGCCGGCGCCTCGTCATGCCGCGCCCCGCCTGGCCTGGCGCGGGGCCGGCTCGGTCGGACCGCGGCGTTCCGGTCCGCCATAGCCGGCGCCGTCGTCGTCGCGTCGGCAGGGGCCGAAATAGTCCTTGCTGCGCACGAACGGCCGCGGCCGCTCGACCAGGTTGGCGATGCGCTGGTAGAGCGACCTGGGCGACAATGGCTTGACCAGGAATTCGTTGATGCCGGCGCCGCGCGCCTCGACGACGCGGTCCGGCGTGGTGTAGCTGGAGATCATGATCACCGGCATGAACGGATCGGGGCTCTCCGCCGACGTCCGGATCCATCTGACCAGCTCGATTCCGCAGACCGGGTCCATCAGCCAGTCCGTGATCACCAGGTCGATCTCATGCGCCCGCAGCTCGTGAATGGCCTCGGCGCCGTCGGGGGCCGGCCGGATCCGGGTCATTTCAAGGGCGTTCAGGATCGCCGTCACCAGCTCGCGCATGTGGCGGTTGTCGTCGACGACCAGCAGGCGCAGCGGGGACAGATCCAGCGGCCGCCGGTCCGGCGGATCGGATATCGCGTGCGCGCTGACCATCATGCGATGACCTCTCGGTTCCCGCCGAGCGTTGTGACATCCTCCAGCAATCGCCGTTTCTAAAGAACATTGATCAAGAGGTGAATAAATAATAGTGGTATGAAGTGAATTGCGCCTTAATAGAAGCCGAGGATTTTTAATGTAATTTATAAATGAAAATAAATGAAAAATTCGCGATAAATTCGTATTATTCCCGATATTCAATAATTATGATGACGGCATAGGCTGCCGGCGGCCGACACGAGGTTTCGTTTTGGGATGGAGCCGGGCTGTTCACGCCCTGTCGCGCGGGCCGAGAGTTGGTCGGAGTGGCAGGATTTGAACCTGCGGCCCCTGCCTCCCGAAGACAGTGCTCTACCAGGCTGAGCTACACTCCGTTCCCGACCGGCCGGACTTATAGCGCCGCCGGCCCGCCGCCGCAAGCGGGAGTCAGGAACGGATTTCGGGGACCGTTTGAACGGGCGCCCGCCGGGTCATGGCCGTGACCCGATACCGCCTGTTTCGAGACGGCCCCCTACGGGGGCCTCCTCAACATGAGGTCGTGCATCGATATCAAATTCCAACCTCACCCTGAGAGCCTGTGAAAGAACCGCACCGCAGCCACCCAGGTCGTCATCCTGGCGAAGGCCAGGATCCACGTTTGTTGTTTTTCAACAGGTTGCGATGCCGCTGGATGCTGGCCTGCGCCAGCATGACGGTTTCTTTTGGGTCTGAGTGATTTCTTCACAGGCTCTGAGGAGGTCCCACAGGGACCGTCTCGAAGGGTGCGATATCAGACGGCGCTCGCCAGCCCCATCTGCGCCAGGATCGCTTTCACCGCCGGTTTCTCGGGCTCGCCCAGAACCGCCGTCATGGTGAAATGGTCCTCGCCGGGCAGCTCCTGATAATCGTGATCGATCCCGCGCGCGCGGCAGAGCGCGGAATAGTCGCGCGACTGCTTGATCCATTCCTCGGTCTCGGCGGCGCCGACCAGGATCGCAAGCGGCAGGGGGCGGAGCGGCGGGTTCTTCATCGGGCTGACGGCATCGACCTGGTCCGGCGTCAGGCGGACCTGTTCGTTCACCGATATGCCCAGCACCGGTTCCGGATCGTAGACACCGGTCAACAGCACCGCGCCCTTCACCACGTCGGCCGGCAGGTCGTCGGCCGTCCAGTCGTGCGCCAGCGCCATGGCGCAGAGATGTCCGCCGGCCGAATTGCCGGAGATGAAGATGCGGTCGGGATCGCCGCCATACTGGCCGATATTGAGGTAGGTCCAGGCGATCGCCCGCACGGCCTGGAGCACGATGTCGCCGACCCGGACGTCGGGACAGAGGTCGTAGTTGGCGATCACCACCACGGCGCCGGCCGCGACCAGGGGCTCGGCCATGAAGGTCACGTCGGCCTTGTCCTGGGCGCGCCAGTAGCCGCCGTGGATATAGATGTGGACCGGCGCCTTGCCGCCACTGGCCGGCCGGAAGATGTCGAGGGTCTCCTTCGGCCCCGGCCCGAAACGCACGTCGTGGATGCCGTCGAGCCGCGACCGCGCGACCGCCGAGGCCGCCGACCGGGAGTCGATCTTGGCCTGGTGGTCGGGCACCGCGACCCGCGGATTGAACTGCCGCTCGAACTCGGCCTGCGAATAGCCTCTCAGATCAACCATCGACGTCATCCCCCTGCCTGACCTGGAGGCAGCTTACCCGGCATTTCCTTCCGCTGCCATGGCAGCCTGGGCAGCGGCAGCACGGTGGTGAGGCCAAAGACAATCAGGCCGAGCGCCAGGTATTCGGGCCACCCGAACCGTTCACCGGCGATGATGGAACTCGACGCCAGGCCGATGACCGGCACCATCAGCACGCCCAGCGAGGCGACGCTGATCGGCAGCATGTCAACCACCCGGAACCAGGCCCAGACCCCGAAGACGATGCCGATCACGACGTTGTAGGCGAGCGCGAACGTGACGACGCCCGAGAGCGGCAGCCAGTCGCCGCGATCGATCAGCAGCGCGGCGACACAAATGGGCAGGCCGCCGATAACGGTCTGCCAGCCGACCAACGCGAGCTGTGCCGTTCCCCAGGGCTTGTACTTGAACACCACGGAACCGAGCGCCCAGCTCAGGGCGGCGCCGAGCATGGCCAGCACGCCGGTCGGCGGCAAGGCGCGGAAATCGAGATCCTGCCCGACCATGGTGGCGATGCCGCCGAGACCCAGCGCCAGGCCGAACCAGCGCCTGGCGGACGGCCGCTCGCCCAGGAACCAGATGCCCAGCAGGAAGGCCCAGAGCGGCATCGTGTAGGCGATCAACACGGCCCGCCCGGAGCCGAGGATGCTGACGCCGAGCGCCGAAAAGCAGAGCCAGCCGGTGGTGCCAAAAATCGACAGCAGCAACAGCCGAAGCCGGTCGCCGCGCGGCACGGCCAGCGACTGCCCGGCGATCAGCGCGATCAGCAGCAAGGCGACGCCGCCGACCTCACCGCAGATGGCGCGGAAGGTGAGGATCGGCATCTCGGCGAGCGCGATCTTCATGAAGGGCCAGAACGAGCCCCAGCCGACCGCCAACGCCACCAGCAGCGGCAAGCCACCGCGCGGCATCCTCCCCCCCTCGGTTCAGTTGTCGACGCGTGGCGCGGTCAACCGGTGAAAGCCTGAATGCCGGTCTGCGCCCGGCCCAGGATCAGCGCGTGGATATCGTGCGTGCCCTCGTAGGTATTGACCGTTTCGAGGTTAATCACGTGCCGCATCACGTGATACTCGTCCGAGATGCCGTTGCCGCCGTGCATGTCCCGCGACGTCCGGGCGATGTCGAGCGCCTTGCCGCAGGAGTTCCGCTTGATCAGCGAGATCATCTCCGGCGCCGCGCGGTGCTCGTCCAGCAGCCGGCCGACACGCAGACAGGACTGCAGGCCGATCGAGATCTCGGTCTGCATGTCGGCGAGCTTCTTCTGCACGAGCTGCGTCGCGGCCAGCGGCCGGCCGAACTGCTCGCGGTCGAGCGTGTATTGCCGCGCCGCGTGCCAGCAGAACTCGGCGGCGCCCAGCGCGCCCCAGGCGATGCCGTAGCGGGCCCGGTTCAGGCAGCCGAACGGCCCGCCCAGGCCGCGCGCGTTCGGCAGCTTGTTCTCTTCCGGCACGAAGACGTCTTCCAGCACGATCTCGCCGGTGATCGAAGCGCGCAGCGACAGCTTGCCCTCGATCTTCGGCGTCGAGAAGCCCTGCATGCCACGCTCGACGATGAAGCCCCGGATCACGTCCTCGTCGTCCTTGGCCCAGACCACGGCGACGTCGGCGATGGGCGAGTTGGTGATCCACATCTTGGCGCCGTTCAGGACATAGCCGCCATCGGCCTTGCGCGCGCGGGTCTTCATGCCGCCCGGGTCGGAGCCATGGTCCGGCTCGGTCAGGCCGAAGCAGCCGACCCATTCGCCGCTCGCCAGCCTGGGCAGGAACTTCTGCCGCTGCGCCTCGCTGCCATAGGCGTTGATCGGGTGCATGACCAGACTCGACTGCACGCTCATGGCCGAGCGGTAGCCGCTGTCGACGCGCTCGACCTCGCGCGCCACCAGGCCATAGGAGACATAGTTCACGCCGGCGCAGCCATAGCCCTCGATGGTCGAGCCGAGCATGCCGAGCTCGCCCAGCTCGTTCATGATCTCGCGGTCGAAGCGTTCCTCGCGGGTCGCCATCAGGATCCGCGTCATCAGCTTCTCGGTGCAGTATTCGCGCGCGGTGTCGCGGATCAGCTTTTCCTCCTCGGTCAACTGATCGTCGAGCAGGAAGGCGTCATCCCACTGGAACGACGCCATCGCGCCGGGCTTGGCCGGGGTCGCGGCGGGGGCTGTGGTCATCTCGTCATTCTCCCAGGGGCGGGCGTCAGGCGCCGCCCGTGTTGATAGGCGCGGCCCGCCCGTCCGGCACGACGGCGGTGGTCTCGATCTCGACCTTGGCGCGGTCCTCGACCAGGGCCACGACCTGAACCAGCGCCATGGCCGGGAAATGCCGGCCGATGATGTCACGGTAGGCGGCGCCGACCTCGCGCAGGGCGGCAAGATATTCGTGCTTGTCGATGACGTACCAGGTCATGCGCGCGATATGCGATGGCCCGGCGCGACCCTCGGCCAGCACCGCCACGGTGTTCGCCAGACACTGACGCACCTGGGCGGCGAAATCGTCGGTCTCGAATTCGCTCGTTTCGGGATTCCAGCCGACCTGGCCGGCGACGAACACGGTCCGGCCGCTGGCGGCGACGCCGTTCGAGAAGCCGGGGGTCTTGGACCAGTTCTTGGGGTGCAGGAATTCCACGCGCGCACCATCGGTCTGCTGCATCGGGGGCTGGCCGGACGGCCTGAAATTTGTTTTAGGCCTAAAATGTTTCCGGAACAACCGCGGCGTCGGCCGGCTCGTGCGACAATTTGTGCATTGCCGGGCGAGGAATGATCGCGAATTGTTAACTGGTTAACCTGACCTTAGCGCGTAGAATTGCAGATATAGGGCCTGAAAACGTTATATGCCGACCCCGAGGAGGCGGTGAGATGGATTACGAAAAGATTTTCGCGGAGCGCATCGCCGCGTTGAAGGACGAGGGGCGCTACCGGGTCTTCGCCGACCTGTCCCGACGGACCGGCGAGTTTCCGCGCGCGACCCGGCACACGGCGCAGGGCGAGCGGGAGGTCGTCGTCTGGTGCTCGAACGACTATCTCGGCATGGGCCAGCACCCGGTGGTGCTCGAGGCCATGCACGAGGCCGTCGACAAGATGGGCGCCGGCTCGGGCGGCACCCGGAACATCTCCGGCACGACGCACTATCATGTGCTGCTGGAGCGGGAGCTCGCCGACCTGCACGGCAAGGAAGCGGCGCTGCTGTTCACGTCGGGCTACATCTCCAACGATGCGACGCTCAGCACGCTCGCCAAGGTCCTGCCGGGCTGCATCATCTTCTCCGACGCGCTGAACCACGCCTCCATGATCCAGGGCATCCGCAACGGCGGCTGCGCCAAGCAGATCTTCCGGCATAACGATGTCGCGCACCTGCGCGAGCTGCTGGCCGCGGCGCCGGCCGGAGCGCCCAAGGTGGTGGCCTTCGAATCGGTCTATTCCATGGGCGATGGCGTGGCGCCGATCGCCGAACTGTGCGACGTGGCCGAGGAATTCGGCGCGCTGACCTATCTCGACGAGGTTCACGCCGTCGGCATGTACGGCCCGCGCGGCGGCGGCGTCGCCGAGCGTGACGGCGTCATGCACCGCCTGGACATCATCGAGGGCACGCTGGCCAAGGGCTTCGGCGTCATGGGCGGCTACATCACCGCCTCGGCCAACCTGGTCGATGTCGTGCGCAGCTATTCCTCGGGCTTCATCTTCACGACCTCGCTGGCCCCGGCCCTGACCGCGGGCGCGCTGGCGAGCGTGCGCTACCTGAAGGCCTCTGAGACGGAGCGCCGGCAGCAGCAGGAGCGGGCGGGCCGCCTGCAGGCGCTGCTGCGGGAGGCCGGCTTCCCGGTCATGACCTCGGACAGCCATGTCGTACCGGTCATCGTTGGTGACGCGGTGTTGTGCAAGCAGGTCTCGGACGCGCTGCTCGACGAGCACGGCATCTACGTGCAGCCGATCAATTTCCCGACCGTGCCGCGCGGCACCGAACGGCTTCGCTTCACGCCGGGACCGCTGCACACGGACGCGCTGATGCACGAACTGGTGTCGGCGCTCAACCAGGTCTGGGCCCGGTTCAACCTCGAGCGGGCGGCCTAGGCGGGATCATGGCCGGATCGCGGCGGGGCCGCCGTCCGCCGGCGGACGGCGGGGAGTTCCTGCTCGAATTCCGGCGCATCGGCAACGCCGTCAAGGTCTCGGCCATCGATCCGGTCACCGGCACCGAAGTCTCGATCGCCGGTCCCGCCGGCATCGGCGAAACCGAACTCTCGCGCAACGCCTGCAACAAGCTTCGCTATGTCCTGCGGAAAAAGTACGGAGAAACGGCCACTCCCTCGGAAACGGGGCGACGGCACGGCATCAAGATCTGACGGTGCCGGCAACGGCCTGACAGCGGCCGCTACGCGGCGTTGCGGCGGCGCCCCAAACCGATCTTCTTGGCGAATTTCGACCGCTGCGTCGAGTAGTTCGGCGCCACCATCGGATAGTCGGGCGGCAGGTTCCACTTCGCCCGATACTCCTCGGGCGTCATGTCGAATTTCGTCCTGAGGTAGCGCTTCAGCATTTTCAGCTTCTTGCCGTCTTCCAGGCAGACGATGTATTCAGGCGTCACCGACTTACGAACCGAAACAGCCGGCTTCGGCGCGCTTTCCTTTATCTTCTCGTCGGTTGTCTCGATACCGGCCAAGGATTGATGAACGGTCCGAATTAAATCCGGAATGTCGGAAGCGGGCAGGGAGTTAAAACTGACGTAAGCCGATACGATGTCGCTGACCATACGTAACATTTCTTTGTTCGAAACGACGGCTTCGTTATCTACGTTCATGTGGATTTTCCATGTAATCGGGAGGCAGGTTTAATTGCCACGTTACTTTTCCTATGTCAATCATTTCTGAAATTTTCGACTGTTTTACACCTGCAGCCAAGTTTACACGCTTGAATCCGACACCATTTAATGGATAGCCGGCCCCGGCCCGCCGGAGGCGTTGCCACGCCGGCGGACGGACCGCCGGTCGGCCCACGGCTCCCGATACCGCGATCTGTTGTGCGGCGCTGGCGCGCAGGTGCGACATCTGGTACTGATTGCGGACTTTCGGGCACCGCGCCGCCCTGGCATATGGGGCCGGCGAATGTTCGATATGGCTCATCGTTCCTGTTGGACGGCCAAATCACAGCTTGTTCGTTCGTCAAAGAGGCTTGCCGATGTCGCTTTCCGACGCTGCCCATTCGACCAGTGGCGCCGCGGATTTCTTTACCCAAGACCTCGCCGCGCGCGATCCCGAACTCCATGCCGGGGTCGCCGCCGAGCTGCAACGACAGCAGAATCAGATCGAGCTGATCGCGTCGGAAAACATCGTCAGCCATGCCGTGCTGCAAGCCCAGGGCTCGGTGCTGACGAACAAGTATGCCGAAGGCTATCCCGGCCGCCGCTATTACGGTGGCTGCGAGCATGTCGATGTGGCCGAGCGCCTGGCCATCGAACGGGCGACGAGGCTGTTCGACTGCGCCTTCGCCAACGTGCAACCGCATTCCGGCGCGCAGGCGAATCAGGCGGTCTACATGGCGCTGCTGAAGCCGGGCGACACCACGCTCGGCCTGTCGCTGGCGGCCGGCGGACACCTGACCCACGGGGCACCGCC
>JANQKO010000149.1 GCA_028281075.1 Alphaproteobacteria bacterium
GGCGTCGAGCCCCTGCCCGGCCCGTTCCTCGATTTCCTCGATCCCTGGGGCAACCGCATCGAGATCGTCGGTTACCGGAACATCCAGTTCACCAAGGCACCGCACGTGCTGCGCGGCATGGGCCTGGACGATCTGCCCAAGTCCGACGGCGCCGTCAAGGAGCTGACCGCCAAGGGCATGGCACCGGACCCGTGAGGCGGCCGGCACGGCGCGGGATCAGGCGCGATATGCTATGGAGTCCGTTTGAGAACCGTCTCGGCGCCGCGGTAGCCGCGTCACCGGACATTGGGTGGTGTCATGGGTGATCTCGTCACCAAGCCGAAGGCCAGGGCGGAGCCGAAGACCAAACGGCCGCCGCTGCACAAGGTCATCCTGCTGAACGACGACTTCACGCCGCGCGAGTTCGTCGTCGTCGTGTTGAAGGCGTTCTTCGGCCTGGACGAGACGCAGGCCTACAAGGTGATGATGACCGCGCATCGGCGCGGCACCTGCGTCGTCGCCGTCTATGCCCGCGACGTCGCCGAGACCAAGGCGACCGAGGCCACCGAAGCCGGCCGCCGCGCCGGCCACCCTCTGTCCTTCACCACCGAGCCCGAGGAATAGCCCGCCGAGATCGAACGACCCTCAGCCCGTGGACAGCAGGAAGCGGCAGTGGCGCGGCTGCGCCGGGCGGTCGGTGTAGAACAGCAGCCTGTCGACGCCCCCGGCGTAGGTGCATCTGCGCCGCGACGCGTGCAAGCGCGCGGCGACACGGATCGACGCGGCATTGTCGGGCGCGACGATCGAGCAGATCCGGCCGACATCGGTGACGGCGAAGCCGTGCGCCAGCACCGCCGTCGCGGCCTCGACGGCGAAGCCGTTGCCGCGTTCGGCGGCGGTGACGTGATAACCGATCTCGAGCAGGTCGGCGCCGTCGACCGACTGATAGGTCAGGCCGCAATCGCCGACGAACGCGCCGGTGTCGACGCGGTTCACGGCCCAGAGGCCAAAGCCGTGGCGGCGATAGTTCTCCAGGTTCCAGTCGATCCAGCCGCGCACTTCGGCGATGTCCCGCATGCGCGGATAGAACCGGCGCGCGCCGTCGTCGGCGAACATCGCATGGAGATCGTCGACGTCGTCCGGCGTCATCTCCCGGAAACGCAATCTGTCCGTGCGTATCGGTGGCATCGTTTTCGGCTCTTCCGCTGCCGGATGGTCAGGCGTGGCCTGGATACCCGAGACAGTCGGGCTGGACCAGCCCCATGGACGACTTGGTTCCGGGCCGGGTTGATGCTTGAATCGGCCTGGCCGGAAACCTCGGAGGCGGAGCCCATGGAACATGTCACGATCGAGCCGTTGCACGCCGAGTTCGGGGCGCGGCTGACCGGGGTCGATCTCCGGCCGCCGCTGGCCGGCGAGGTGATCGAGGAAATCCGTCGGGCGATCGACGAGTATTCGTTCCTCTGGTTTCCCGACCAGCCGTTCGACGACGAGCTGCAGCTCGAATTCACCCGCGCGCTGGGCGAGCCGGAGGAGAACCATGTCTCGCTGGGCCGCGAGGGGCGGATCGAGTATTTCGGCACCATCGGCAACGTGCGCGGCGACGGCACGGCGCGCGGCAACGCCGACAGGCACACCAAATTCCTCACCGGGAACAATATGTGGCACTCGGATTCGTCGTTCCGCGAGACGCCGTCCTTCGTCTCGATCATGTGCGCCTACGAGACACCGTCGGAAGGCGGCGAGACCCTGTTCGTCAGCGGGCGGGCGGCCTATGCGCGGCTGCCGGACGACATGCGCGCGACCATCGATCCGCTGATCGTGGTGCACGATTATGTCTTCTCACGCTCCAAGGTCGGGCCCGACGCGGTCTCGCCCGCCCACGCGGCCTCGCTGCCGCCGGTACGGCAGAAGCTGGTCCGGGCCAATCCGCGAACGGGGGCGAGGAACTACTATGTCGGCTCGCACGCCAGGCAGGTGGTGGGCTGGGACGAGGCCGAGAGCCGGACGCTGCTGGACGACCTGCTGGACCGCGCCACCGGGCCCGCGCACATCCATGCGCACCGCTGGCGGCCGGGCGACCTGGTGATCTGGGACAACCGCTGCCTGCTGCACCGGGGCGCCGGCTACGACGCCGACCGGTACCGCCGCTACATGCGCCAGACCCGTGTCCGCGGGACCGGCTCGACGCTGGACGAGTGAGAGACTCCGTGAGCGGCCTTTCGGGCCGCTACTCGACCCGTCCCACGCCCCCACCCGACCACCCATGGAGCATATTTCCGTGGGTGGTCGGGTGGGGCAATGGGACGGGTCGAGCCGATTGACAACGATCCCGAATAGCCCTACCGCGCGTCCGGTTGAACGCCGTGGGTGAGCGTGCTAGGCAGCGGCATGATCAACCGGATCAAGGCGTTTCTGCGCGACGGCGGCGCCAAGGAGAGCCCCGCGGCCGGCCACAGCCGCGACGAGAAGCAGCTCGCCGCGGCGACGCTGATGGCCGTCGCCGCGACCATGGACGGCCGCCTGGACGAGACCGAGCACGACGTGATCCGGGAGGTGGCGATGCGGCGGTTCGGCCTGAGCACGGGCGAGGCCGACGACCTGATCGCCGAAGCGACGCGGGCCGGCGCCGAGAGCACGCAACTGCTGCGGTTCACCGGCGCCGTGAAGCAGCATTTCGACCATGACGAGCGTATCGAGGTGATCGAAATGCTGTGGGAGGTGGTCTATGCCGACGGCGTCCTGCACGACTACGAGGCCAACTTGCTTCGCCGCGTCGCCGGGCTTATTTATGTGACCGACCGCGAGCGGGGCGACGCGCGCAAGCGGGTGATCGCGCGCCTCGGGATCGACGAGACGCGGCGCGCGAACGAAGCGTCGGTGTAGAATCAAGAGCAGCGGATCAGGAGTTCGCGAATGCCGTATGTGGTGACCGAAGCGTGCATCAAGTGCAAGTACATGGACTGCGTGGAAGTCTGTCCGGTGGACTGCTTCTACGAAGGCGAAAACATGCTGGTTATCCACCCGGACGAATGTATCGATTGCGGCGTCTGCGAGCCGGAATGCCCGATCGAGGCGATCCTGCCCGATACCGAGGACGGCACCGAGCAATGGCTGGAGGTCAACCGCGAGTATTCGGAGAAATGGCCGAATATCACGCGCAAAGGTGAATCGCCGGCCGACTCCGACGAATGGAAGGACGTCGGCGACAAGTTCGAGAAGCATTTCAGCGCCAATCCGGGACAGGGGAACTGAGGCGCCGGCGGTCGACCGACGGCCCGCGGGGCGGCGCCCGCGCGGCAGCCCCCTGGGCACGGTGGCCGGCGGTGGCGGCGCGAAACCGCCTGAACGGGCAAGCCGGGAACGGAATGCTCGTCCAGGTAGTTTATTACGCCGACCGTTCGTGCACGCGGCTTTATTTCGCGGCAATTTTATGTTAGTGTCACAATACGTAACAAATCTTGGCGAGTGGCCTTGAATCGCGCGACTCACGACCGACGCCTGCGGGGCGTCAGGAGCTTCGACGAGTTCGCGCGGATGTCGGACATGCCATTCTTGTGGCGCAGGGGCGATGCGCAACAAACCGGTGCGCAACGAACGAGGATTGGCCGATGACGACTGGCCGCCGACAAGATGAACGCGACGCTTAGTGAGCGAGGAACATGGCCAAAGCAAAAAAATCCAGCAGCAAGAAGCTCCCCTTCTCCGTCAACGATTTCGTTGTGTATCCGACCCACGGCGTCGGCAAGATCACCGACATCGAGCAACAGAACATCGCCGGCATGGACCTGGAGCTTTTCGTTATCGAGTTCGATAAGGAAAAGATGACCGTGCGGGTGCCGGTGGCGAAGGCACCGACGACGGGCATGCGCCGGCTGAGCTCGCCCGACAAGATGAAGTCGGCGCTGACCACGCTGAAGGGCCGGGCCCGGGTGAAACGCACCATGTGGAGCCGCCGGGCGCAGGAATACGAGGCGAAGATCAATTCCGGCGATCCGGTCTCGATCGCCGAGGTAGTGCGCGACCTGCACCGCGCCGCCGGCCAGCCCGAGCAGTCCTATTCCGAGCGCCAGATCTACGAGGCCGCGCTGGACCGCCTGGTGCGGGAGCTGGCGGCCGTCGAGGGGCTTGACGAGGACCAGGCCACCGACCGCCTGGAAAAGATGCTTGCCGCCGCCTGACCGCAGCGGATAAAGACATGAAACGCGGCCCGGCGCAGACATTGCCGGGCCGTTTTCGTGTCGTCCGTCCCCGACCCTAGAGCGCGATGCCCGATACCGGAACCGAGGTTTACGCCGTGCTGGAACGGCCCAGACGGATCTGGACCGTGGCCGCGATCCACGGCGTCGCCGAGCGTCTGGTGGCCCTGCACGGCGCCCTGCAGGGAAAGCTGGCGCGCGGCGACCGGGTGGTCTATCTCGGCAACTACCTGGGCCACGGGGCCGACATCATCGGCACACTGGACGAGCTGCTGGCGTTCCGGCGCCTGCTGCTGACGGTACCGGGCGCCCAGCCCTGGGACATCGTCTACCTGCGCGGCACGCAGGAGGAAATGTGGCAGAAGCTGCTGCAGATCCAGTTCGCGCCGAACCCGGCCGAGGTCCTGGAATGGATGCTGGGCCAGGGCGTCGACGCGACGCTGGCCTGCTATGGCGACGATATCGAGCTCGCCCGCCAGCGCTGCCGCGAGGGCACCGTGTCGATCACCCGCTGGACCATGGCGCTGCGCGCCGCCATGCGCCGCCATCCCGGCCACGAGGAGCTGGTGACGGCGCTGCGCCGCTACGCCGTCAGCGACGACGGCGGGCTGCTGTTCGTCCATGCCGGCGTCGATCCGCACCGGCCGCTGTCGGAGCAGCGCGATACCTTCTGGTGGGGCAGCAGCTATTTCGACGATATCCGCGCGCCCTACGGCGACTTCCGCCGCATCGTGCGCGGCTTCGACCGCGACCATGCCGGCCGCGTCGTCACCGCGCATACGCTGTCGATCGACGGCGGCTGCGGCTTCGGCGGCCCGCTCTGCGCCGCCTGCCTGACACCGCAAGGCGAGATCCTGGACTGGATCGAGGCCTGAGAGCCCGACCGGGAGCCGGCCGGCACTTTTTCGTCTTTAGAATTGATCCAAGTTGAAGGCCGGCTCGTATCTGTCTCCGGGGGAACACGCCCGGCGCCCGGATACGGGTCGCGTCGCAAGCCGAACCGGCACGCGGGCCGGGCGAGTGGTCGCAGGTGAGTAACCGGGGAACGCGCGCATGGCATTCATCGACACACCGGAAACCCAGCGGGCCAACCGCCGGTTCATTAAGGCAGCCATGAAGGCGCCGCTGCTGAGCCGCGAGCACGAGCACGACCTGGCCAAACGCTGGCGC
>JANQKO010000237.1 GCA_028281075.1 Alphaproteobacteria bacterium
TCTGGGCGACGGCGTCACGCTGACCTCGCCGGCGCTGGGCCGGTTCGCCGGCGCCTTCCTCGCCGGCCGCAAGCGTCCGTCGACCCGCATCGACTTCACCCAGCACTGCGTCGCCGCCCTGCTGCGCTACAACCGGCTGCCTTAACCGGCGTTTCTCACCGCCATCAGTGGAAGTCGCGGGAGCGCGGGACCAGGTCGCGGACGTTGCGGGGGTGGCGGGACGGACCGAGGGGCGGCAGGCGGCCGCGCCTGGCGGACGTCGCGTCGCCGGCCGTTTCCGACAGCAGCAGCAGCTTTTCCGACGCGTCGACGATGTGGTCGGCGACGACGTGGATGATGTCCTCGTGGCGCTGGATCTGGCCCCGGATGATGACCAGGCGGCTGCCCATGACCTGGGCGCGGTAGCGCTCCATCGTCCTCGGCCAGACCACGGCGTTGGCGATGCCGGTCTCGTCCTCCAGCGTCATGAAGATCACGCCCCTGGCGCTGCCCGGACGCTGGCGCACCAGCACGATGCCGGCGACGGTGACATGCTGGCCGTGGCGCATCTCGGACAGCTTCGCCGTCGGCACCACGCCGTCGGCCGCCAAGCGGGCGCGCAGGAACCGCACGGGATGCGCCTTCAGGGACAGCCGCAGGGTCTGGTAATCGTCGACCACCTGTTCCGACAGCGACAGCGGCGGCAACGCCACGGTGGGCTCCTGCCCGGTCTCGCGCGCGTCGGCCGCGGCGAACAGCGGCAGCGGCACGGTCCGCGGCAACGCCTTGACCTGCCAGAGCGCCTGCCGCCGGTCGAGGCCGAGGGCATGAAAGGCGTCGGCCGCGGCCAGCTTTTCCAGCGCCGCCGCCGGCACGCTCGCGCGGCGGAAGATGTCCTCGATGTCGGCATAGCCGGCGCCGCGCCGGTCGACGATGGCGGCCATGGCCTCCTCGCCAGCGCCCTTGATCTGGCGGAAGCCGAGGCGCAACGCCACGCCGGCGGTGCTGTCGGCGCACGGCTCGAGCGTGTTGTCCCAATGGCTCACGTTGATGTCGACCGGGCGCACGACGACGCCGTGCTCGCGCGCGTCGCGGACGATCTGCGCCGGCGCGTAGAAGCCCATGGGCTGGGCGTTCAGCAGGCCGCAGGCGAACACGGCCGGATGGTGGCATTTCAGCCAGGACGACACGTAAACCAGCAGCGCGAAGCTGGCGGCGTGCGATTCCGGGAAGCCGTATTCGCCGAAGCCCTTGATCTGGTCGAAGCAGCGCTGCGCGAAGTCGGATTCATAGCCGCGCGCGATCATGCGGCTGACCATCTTCTTCTCCAGCGTCTCGATGGTGCCACGGCGGCGGAAGGTGGCCATGGCATGGCGCAGCTTGTTGGCCTCCTCGGGCGTGAACTTCGCCGCCTCGATGGCGATGCGCATGGCCTGTTCCTGGAACAGCGGCACGCCCTTGGTCTTGCCGAGCACGCGGCGCAGCTCGTCGGGCGGCCCGTGCGCCGGGTCGGGCGAGGGAAACTCGACCGGCTCGAGGCCGTCGCGGCGGCGGAGATAGGGATGCACCATGTCGCCCTGGATCGGGCCGGGCCGCACGATCGCCACCTCGATGACGA
>JANQKO010000263.1 GCA_028281075.1 Alphaproteobacteria bacterium
GCGCCAGCAGCAGGGCCAGCGCCAGGCCGTGACCGGCCAGCCGTGTCCGTCGGCGGCTCATTCGATCCCCGCCGCGCCGTCGCGCAGAACGAGGTCGACGCGCCGGCCCAGCCGCATCCGGCGGGATTCGCTCAACGCCGTCGACAGGTCGAAGAACCGGGAATCGGCCAGGCCGAAGACATGAATCGGCAGGCCATAGCCGCCGGCCGCCATGGCGTTGGCGACGGCCGTGGCGCGCGCCAGCGACAGCTCCCAGTTCGACGCGAAGCGGCCCGACCCGCTGAGCGGATCGGGATCGGTATGCCCCTGTATCTCGAGCTGGTTGGCGACGAAGGCCAGCGCGCTCGCCAGTACGCCGGCGGCGTTGCGCGCGGCCGGCGTCGGCTCGGCGCGGCCAGGCGCGAACAGCAGGTCGGCCGGCAGCGACAGCAGCAGCCGGTCGTCCAGCCGCACGATCAGGCCGCGCGAGAGCACCGGGTCGCCGGCGATCTTCTCCTCCAGAACGCGCTGCAGGTAGCTCAGGTCGACCGCGCGCCGGTTCCGGGTTTCCGGCGCGTTGGCCTCGAAGCGCAGCCGGGGATCGGTCCATTCGACGCTGGGATTCAGCCGTTTCGACAAGGCCTGCACCAGGGCATGCCAGGCATCCAGCTTGACCTGGGACATCGAGAACAGCAGCACGAAGAACGTCAGCAGCAGCGACATCAGGTCGGCGAACGTGATCATCCACGCCCGGCTGGTCGGCTTCGACGGCGGCGCCTGGTGGTCCGGGTCCGGCATCGGCTAGCGCACCAGGGACTCGAAGCTGATTTTCGCCTGGCGCTCGACCCGCGCGGCGAAGGTGATCATGGCGATACCCGGGTCGCCGGGGCGGATGCCGGCCAGGATCGACGTCGGCGGGGCGCCGCGCGCGCGCAGATCCCGGGCGAACAGGCCGGCGCGCCGGACTTCCAGCAGGGCGCCGCTGGTCGCGCCGTCCGGCAGGTGCGGGCCGGCGCCCAGCAGCAGCTCGGCCTCGAAGCGCAGGCCCGGCTCCTGCCGGTTCAGGCTGTCGGCGATGCCGTCCAGCAGCCGGCGCCCGTTGACGCGGAACCGGGTCGTGCCGGCGTGAAACAGTTGATCGGCCGGCAGCGTGACCCGGAACGTGCCGCCGCGCTGCACCGGCGCGAACCGCGCCAGTGGCAGGGTTTCCTCGAACAATTGCCTGACGTCGCGGCGGAACGCCGCCGCGGCCCGGAAATAGCCGGTGCTGGTGGACGCGGACATGCGGTCGACCTGCAGTGGCAGGTCGGTCCGGAAGGTTGCGGTCAGGCTGCCGATGGCGACCTCGGCCCGCGTCTCCTCATAGTTCGAGATGCTGTTCAGCAGGATGAAGAACGCCAGCAGCAGCAGGTAAAGCGACAGCAGCACGACGACCGTCGGGTCGCGCTCGCTGTCCGTTCTCGCACCGGTAAACGGCAATTGCATGTCGCCTGCGTCCGAATTTACGGCAGGCCCGGTCCCAGGCCCGGGCGGCCGGCCCTGTCGGACGAGCCTAGGCGGGTTTGGTTAATCGCCCGTAAAGCCGGCCGGTCGGGGGCGCGGGCCGGCAACGGCATTTTCAAACGGACACTAGGAGCTTGTCTGAGTATTGGCGAGATTTTTGTAGCGTCGTGCGTTGATATTTGATTCAACCTGATTATGCCGAAGAAGTTTCGTGCCTGGCAGGTTGATCAGACCCTGCTGCTGCCGCCGTCGGTGCATGATTTTGTGCCTTCGGATCATCTGGCGCACTTGATCCGCGATCTGGTGCGCGACGAGCTTGATCTTTCCGGGATTGTCGATGACTACGCTGAGGGCCGGGGCTACCCGCCTTACGATCCCTGGATGATGACGGCCTTGCTTCTGTATGGCTATGCCCAGGGCGTCTATTCGTCTCGGCGCCTGGCCCGGGCCTGCGGGGAGCGGCTGGACTTCATGGCGGTGACGGCGTTGAACCGTCCGGACTTCCGGACGATAAGCGAGTTTCGCCGTCGCCATCTTTCGGCCCTGGCGGGGTTGTTCGAGCAGGTTCTGTTGTTGTGCAAGACGGCAGGACTTGTGCAACTGGGCCATGTGGCGCTGGACGGCACGAAGCTGAAGGCGAATGCCTCGAAGCACAAGGCGATGAGCTACGGTCGGATGACGACGTCGGAGCCTGAACTGGCGGCCGCGGTCGGCGAATGGCTGGCCGCGGCGGAGGCGGCGGACGCGGCCGAGGATACGGCCCTTGGTGCCGACAAGCGCGGTGATGAGTTGCCTGATTGGGTTGCCGACAAGCAGCGCCGGCTGGCCAAGATCCGTGAGGCCAAGGCGGCGCTGGAGGCGCAAGCCAAGGCCGAAGCGGCGGAGAAAGCCAAGCAGCCGAAGAAGTATCGAGGCGGCCGCAAGCCGACAACCCCGCCGGGCCAGCCGAAGCCGAAAGCCCAGCGCAACTTCACCGATCCGCAGAGCCGGATCATGAAGTCCAAGGACGGCTTCATTCAGGGCTACAACGCGCAAGCCGCGGTGGACGCGGCCCATCAGGTGATCGTCGCCCAGGGCCTGACCGACAGCGCCGCCGACAGCGGCCAGTTGGTGCCGCTGGTCGACGCCATCAAGGCCAACACGGGACGCAAGCCGCGCGAGGTCTCGGCTGACACCGGCTATTGCTCGGAGGCCAATCTGGCAGCCCTGGCGGCACGCGGCATTCGCGGCTATATCGCCACCGGTCGGCAAAAGCATGCCAAGGGCGGCGAGACGAAGCGCCGTGGGCCGCAGGCCGAGGCGATGCGCAAACGTCTCAGGCGCGGCGGGCACCGGAGCCGGTATCGCCTCAGAAAACATGTCGTCGAGCCCGTCTTCGGTCAGATCAAGCAGGCCAGAGGCTTTCGACAGTTCCTGTTGCGTGGTATCGACAAGGTCAGAGCTGAATGGGCCCTGATTTGCACCGTCCACAACATGCTCAAGCTGCTAAAGGCAGCCTGACGGAAATAACTCACACACACCATCGCGACATAACAAAACAACTAACCCTTACTCAGACAGGCTCCTAGGCCGTCTTGGCCGCGGCCGTCGGATCGCCATGGGACTGGCTCAGCCGCCCGATCAGGCGTTCCAGGGAAGCCAGGCGCCGCCGCTTGTCCTCGTTGGTATCGGAATCCTGCAGAAACAGGTTCATGAACGCCGGATCCCGGACATAGCGCAGCGCCTGGTCGTGCGCCTGGCGCAGGGCCATGCCTTCGGTGAAGACATTCTCCGTGCACATGCGCAGCAGCCGGGTGGCCTTCTCGTAGCAGTTCCCGTCGCTGCGCTCGATCTCGCCGAAGACGTCATGCGCGTTGATCATCTGCATGCAGTAATAGTCGAGCTGCTCGGCGATCTCTTCCCGGTGCCGCTTCACGAAGCCGCTGTCCAGCACGCGGGCCTGCAGGCTGGCGAGCTGCCGCATGCGGTTCTCCGGCGCGCCGATATGCTGGATGAACGCGTCCGAGCCGATCGCGTCGCCGAAGATCGGCATGATGTAGCCGACCAGCTTGCGCTTGTTCTTCTTGCCGACGATGCCGTGCTCGATGTTCATCAGGCAGGTGACCCGGGCCAGCGGGTCGACCACGCCCTGCAGAAGCTGGCCGATCATGTCCGGCCCCAGATAGCGCTCCGAGCGCGACTTGAACGCGGTCTCCAGCTCTTCGCCGCCGAGATAGCTGCCGTCCTCGCGGCGGATGCGGTCGGCGAGGTCGGCGTTGAACAGGATCTCGTCCACCGCGCCGCCTTCGGTCAGAAACCGCGATCCGGCGAGCGACGAGATCAGCCGGTCGAGCAGCGCCTCGCGGCAGCGCGGCAGGCGCTCCTCGCCGATCATCGCGTTCAGCAGCCGGACCGGCGGTGGGCAGTCCTTCAGCTCCAGGCTGCCGAGCGCCAGGTCCGTGATCTGCAGCAGCGCCTGTCCCAGGTTCGGCTGCTCGCCCAGCAGCGCGGTCACCGTGGCGACATTGGCCAGCAGGTCCGACAGCAGCGTGTCCAGCAGCGGCAGGCTGAAATCGCCAGCCGGTGTCTCGGCGATCATCTGCATGAGGAATTCGAGCTTGCCGGCGAAGCTGCCTTCGGTCTGCATCTCGATGACCATCGCCGTGTTGAACAGGAACTCGCGGTCCTCGCGCTCGCCGAGTGCGGCACGCAGCGCGGCGACGTCGCGATCCTGCAGGCGCACGACGGCGTCGTCCCGCCAGCGTTTGCGGATCGAGTTCCGCAGCTCTTCCAGCAGCTTGTAGAGATCGCGCGTCCGCGCCTGGACGTCCATGCCGGTGCCGCGGACCTGCGCCATGGCGGCGCGCTGCACGGCGCCGATCAGTAGCGAGCCCGTGTTCTCCAGCCGGTGCATCAGGTCCGGGTGGTGCAGCAGCTCCATCACGGTGGTGTTGGTCTTGTTCAGATAGTCGCGCAGCAGCAGCCGGATGGCCGCCCGGGCGCGCACGCCGTAGAGCTGGCCCGTGCTTTTGCAGACCGGGCCGCCGTCGGCCGGGCCGACGTCGTTCGCCACCTTGCGCCGGCGGTCGCCCAGGAACAGGACTTCGCGTTCGACGAACTCGCTCGAAGCGTCGTCATAGCCGACACGCACGACCTTGACGTTGTCGCCACGGCCGCCGGGTCGCCGGGCCGCCGCCTCCGCCTTCGCTTCCTCCTGGTCCTCGAATACACCGACAACGGTCCAGCCGTTGCGGTCCTCGACCAGGACTTCAAAGGTGTCGGTATTGCCGATGACCCCCAAGCCAGCCTCCGCTCGACGTCGCACCGACGCCATCCTGGTCGAACGGGCTTAACATTTCGACAACCGCAGTTCCGCCCATTGAAACTGGCTGCCGATTAACGCCGGTCAACCGCCGGTCTTCGGCAGATCCCGCCGGGTCGCCAGCTCGACGGTGATCTCCTTCGCCTTGCCCGGGTCCATCTTGGCCAGGATCGGCGCCATCTTCGCCTCGCGCATGCGCTCGGCGACGTCCAGCAGGATCGTCAGGTCGAGCTGCTCGAAGATCCGCGCCGCGTCCTTCGGCTTCATGTTCTCGTAGACCTTGACCAGGCTCTTGAGCTGCGCCTCGCTCTGCGCGTCATGCTGCTGCAGATACTGCTGGATCTTGTCCTCCAGCGCCTTCAGCTCGACGATCTTGCCATCGATGCGCTTTTCCGTCGCCTTCAGAACGTTTTCCCGAAGCTGCAGGTCCCGGGCCCGGGCGTCCAGTTCGTCCCGCCGCTTGGACAGGCTCTGCAGGACCTCGATCTCGGCCTGGTTGAACTGGGTCGGCGCCGAGCGCGACGCCGGCATGCCATCCGCCGTGTCGACCGCCTCGGCCGCGACGGTCCCGTCCGTCGCCGCCGTCCGGACCGCCCCGGCGGCGCCGTCCTGCGCCGCCGGCCCGGCCTCGGACTCCGCTGCCGTCTCGGCCAGCGTGGCCGGAAACATCAAATCACCGGCGCCGCGCCAGATGTTGTCCAGCTTCAGACCGAACAGCAACGCCGTGGCGATGATCACGACCGGCAGGATCCGCAGTCTCTCACTCATGTCACGTCCGTTCGCTTCGTTACCGGCAGGACCGCCTCAGCGCGCGCGGCGTAGTGCCTCGCGCAGCTCACGCTCGGACTCGGACTGCCGCTCGGCCTCGCCGCGCCCGCCGATGGCGCCGCGCTCGCGGGCGCTGGCGCTGCTGCTCAAAAGGCGCTCCTCCAGCCGATCGGCCAGACTGCCGCCGCTCTGCACGATCATCGACAGCTCGTCGGCCAGCTCGCGCGCCGCCGAGACCCGTTCCTGCAAGGCATTGCCGGCCTCGGCGCTGGCTTGCTTCAACGCCGTGATGCTGTTCTCGGCCTGCGAGGTCGCGGCGACGAATTCGTCCAGCAGGCGCTGCATTTCGTCTTGACTGCTGCGCAGCACGCTCAGCCGCCGGTTCAGCACGAAGCAGTAGCCCGCGGTGACCAGCAGCAGGATCGCGACCAGGGCCTCGAGCCAGAACTCCAGGTTCATTGCTTGTCCTGCTCCTTGACCCGGTCTTCGATCTGCACGGCGATATGCGGCCCGACCCGGCCCATGCGGCCGGCCAGCAGGCCGATGCCACCGCATTTGAGCTGGATCACGGATTCCGGATTGCTGTTCAGCATCAGCGTCTCGCCGACCTTCAGGTCCATGACCTTGCGCAGGCTCATGGTCTGCTCGTCGATCACCGCCTCGATATCGACGTCGGTGGACCAGAGCTCGGTCGCCAGGTGGCTTTCCCAGATCGAGTCACGGCCGAACTTTTCGCCCATGAACATCTGCAGCAGGAGTTCGCGCACCGGCTCCAGCGTCGCATACGGCAGGATCAGTTCCAGACGGCCGCCCCGGTCTTCCATGTCGATCCGCAGCTTGACCAGCACGGCGGCGTTCGCCGGCCGCGCCACGGTAGCGAAGCGGGGGTTGGTCTCCAGCCGGTCGAATTCGAAGGTGACCTTGCTCAGGGGCTCGAAGGCCGTGGTCAGATCGCCGAGCACCACCTGCACCATCTGCTCGACCAGCGTCAGCTCGATGGTCGTGTAGGGACGGCCCTCGATGCGCATCGCCGCGGTGCCGCGGCGGCCGCCCAGCAGCACGTCGACGATCGAGTAGATCAGCGCGCTGTCCACGGTCATCAGGCCGTAATTGTCCCACTCCTTGGCTCGGAACACCGACAGCATGGCCGGCAGCGGGATCGAGTTCAGGTAATCGCCGAACCGGATCGAGGTGATATTGTCCAGCGAGACCTCGACATTGTCGGAGGTGAAGTTGCGCATCGACGTCGACAACATGCGGATCAGCCGGTCGAACACCACCTCCAGCATCGGCAGCCGCTCGTAGGAGACGAGCGCGCTGTTGATGATGGCCCGGATGCCGGTGCGTTCCTGGTCGCCGTCGTCGAAATCGTCGAAGCCCAGCAGGCTGTCGATCTCGTCCTGGTTGAGAACGCGGCCGCTGACCGGACTGGCGTCGTCCTCGTCCATCATGGACTGCCAGTCTTCGTTGGCGTCGGCGCCGTCCTCGCCGTCTTCGCCGCCGTCGGCTGGAACTTCTTCTTCGTCTGCCATCGCGAACTATGCCCGCGCTACTGAACCAGCATCTCGCGGAACAGCACGTCGTTGATATGAATGTCGCCGGCCGC
>JANQKO010000483.1 GCA_028281075.1 Alphaproteobacteria bacterium
CCATCACCGCCGGCGCGTCGCCTGGCGGCCTCTCGGATGCGAACCTGCGGCAGGCGGCGCCCGGCGTCAACCGGGCGCGCGGCGCGCTCAGTTCGTGTCGTCGGTATCGGTCTGGGTCAGCTTGCTGACGCCCGGCAACTGGCCGGTCTTCACCGTGGCGAGCTGGTCGTCGGACACGAAGGCGTCGCGCAGGTCCGCGCCGCGCAGGTCCGCGCCGTCCAGCAGGGCGCCGTTCAGGTTGGCGCCACGCAGGTCGGCGGCGGCCAGATTGGCCTTGCGGAAGTCCGCCTTGGCCAGGATCGCGTCAGCGAACGTGACCGCCGCCAGCATGGCGCCCTGGAACAGGTGGCCGCTGAGATCCAGCAAGGAAAAATCGGCGCGCTTGCCCTCGGCGCCGTTGCTGGCCAGCCACTGCTGATGCGTGTCCAGCATGCGGTAGATCTCGGCCGGCGACGGCGGCTTGGGGTTGGTCTGCACCAGGGTCAGGTCGACGTCGTCCAGGTCGACGCCCTCGAAGGACGCACCACGCAGGTCGGCATCGGTCAGATAGGCGCCGCGCAGCTCGGCCTCGACGAAAGCCGCGTGCTTGAACCGCGTGCCGCGCAGATCGGCGCCCTTGAAGTCGGTGCCCTCCAGCATCGCCGCAGTGAAATCGGCCGCCTTGAGCTTGGCGCCGGCGAGCTTCGTTTTCCGCAGCCGGGCGCCGTGGAAGGTCGATGGCGCCTCGTCGGTCAGCACCAGCTCTTCCAGATTGATCTGGCCGGCCCGGCGCAGGTCGGCGTCGACGAACGAGGTCTGGGTCAGGTTGGTGTCGTGGAAGGTCGCGCCACGCAAATTCGCCCGCTCGAAATCGGCGCCGCCCAGATTGGCGCCGTCGAACCGGGCGCTGTAGATGGTCGCCGCGCGGAAGGTCGCGCCGCGAAAGTCGGCGCCGGAGAAATCGCAGGCGATGAACTCGCCATCCGAGAAGTCGAGCTGGCGGAAATCCAGTCCACTGAGATCGCACATGGACAGCACGCAGCGGCGGCCATTCGGAATACCCTTCAGAAAGCGCTCGTGCCGCCGCTGCACGCGCTCGAGCAGTTCCTGCGAAAAGCGAACGGACGTGAAGCCCTGGCCGCCGGTAATATCACCGGGCGCGGCCGTCAACCCGCCGCCCCCCGGGTGTCAGCTGCCTGCGGAATACGCATCGTCATACCTTTGCCACGGCGCCGGGCCCGCACGGCCGGTCGGACGCCCAGGGACCTGTCCGCGGCGGAATGGCATCCGCTGCGGACAGGTCGGAACGGTGACGGCGATTGTTGTGAGGGCGCGTTAATGTAGTCTTAAATGGCCGTTCGAGAATACGCTTAACAGCCGGTTTCGCGATCGCCCGGATTGCGCGAGATCAAGCCCGATGTTGACGGGATCACGTATGATTGCACATAACCTGGAGCGGTATCCGGCATCGGGAAAGGAAAGCCTGCCGTGACGACAGATACCTATTCGCCGCCCGCCCCGCCCGTGGTGCGCAAGGTGGACATGGAGCAGCCCTGGACATGGCTCGCCGCCGGCTGGCGCGACCTTTGGCGGTCGCCGGGCATCAGCCTGCTCTACGGCCTCGCCGTCACCGTCGCCAGCTTCGCGCTGACCGGCGCGCTGCTGGCGTTCGACCTGTTCCCGCTGGTCCTGCCGATGGCGGCCGGGTTCATGCTGATCGGCCCGATGCTGGCGGTCGGCCTCTACGAAAAGAGCCGACGGCTGGAAGAGAAGCAGCCGATCCTGGCACGCGACGTCATCTTCGTCGCCACCGCCTCGCCGACACAGCTCGCGTTCATCGGCGCCCTGTTGACCTTCTTCATTCTGGCCTGGATCCGCGTCGCGACGCTGCTGTTCGCGGTGTTCTACGGCGCCGACTACCCGCCGCTGTCGGAATTCGTGCCGGCCCTGCTGTTCACGCCGAAAGGCCTGATCTTTCTCGCCATCGGCACCATGGCCGGCGGCGTGCTGGCCTTCATCGCCTTCGCCGTGTCGGCGATCTCGGTGCCGATGCTGATGGTCCGCGACCTGGACGCCATCACCGCGATGCTGACCAGCGTGCAGGTCGTGCGCCAGAACTTCAAGGTGATGCTGCTCTGGGCCTGGCTGATCGCGCTGATCACCGGCTTCGGCATCGCCTTCGGCTATCTGGGCCTGATC
>JANQKO010000356.1 GCA_028281075.1 Alphaproteobacteria bacterium
AATTCTTGTTCATCGCGAGAGTCCTTGTCAGGCCGCGGGCCGGCGGATGAGACGAATATAGCCGAGCGCGTCGATACGGGCATCGAAACCTGCGCCGACGATGGTAGTGGTCTGATCCTCGGCAATCACCGCCGGGCCGTCGACGCGCATGCCTGGCGTCAGGTCGTCGCGGGCATAGACCGGCGCCTCCACGAAGTCGGTCCTGGCCGGATCGAAGACCTTGCGGCTGCCGTTGGCGGCGGGCGGGCCGGCGTCAGGCGGTTCGCTCGCCGGCGTCGCTTCGGGCGGCGCGGTCGAGACGGTGAGCGCCCAGGTCAGGATCTCGACGTCGACGCCCGGCACGACGCGGCCGAACAGCTCGGTATAGCGTTCGTCGTAAGCCGCCTGCAGGGCCACGACGTCGGCCTCGGTCATCGCGCGGATCGGCAGTGAGACCTCGATCTCGTGCCCCTGCCCGACATAGCGCATGTAGGCGATGCGGGTTTCGGTCAGCTCGGCGTCGGGCGCGCCGATGCGGACGATGTCGGTCGCTTCCTTCTGCATGGCCGCCAGCATGGTGTTGGCGGCGTCGAGATCGAAGCCGGTGAGACGCATGTAGCGGCTGTGCACGACCTCGTAGGCGACCGGCGCGCGCAGAAAGCCGATGGCCGAGCCGACGCCAGCGCCCGTCGGCACGATGATCTCGTCGATGCCGAGCTTCTCGGCCAGGCGCGAGGCATGCAGCGGCGCGGCGCCGCCGAAGGCGACCAGCGAACGGCTGCCGACGTCCTTGCCGCGCCCGATGGCGTGCACGCGGGCGGCGTTCGCCATGTTCTCGTCGACCACCTCGCTGACGCCGAAGGCGGCGAGCGACGGCTCCAGGTTCAGGGCGTCGCCGACGTCGCGGGTCAAGGCCGCGGCGGCCTTGTCGCCGGCCAGCCGCATGCGGCCGCCGGCGAAGCTGTCGGGATCGATCCGGCCGAGCGCCACGCCGGCACCCGTCACCGTGGGCCGCCCGCCGCCATGGTCGTAGCAGGCCGGGCCCGGTTCCGAGCCGGCGCTCTCGGGCCCGACATTGATGCGCTGCAGGCCGTCGACATGGGCGATCGAGCCGCCGCCGGCGCCGATCTCGACCATCTCGATCACCGGAATGCGCAGCGGCAGGCCGCTGCCCTTGGTGAAGCGGTAGATGCGGTCGACCTCGAAGGTGCGCGAGGCCTGCGGCTTGCCGTCGTCGATCAGGCAGATCTTCGCCGTGGTGCCGCCCATGTCGTAGGACAGCACCTGATCGAGGCCGCATTCGGCGGCGATGTGACTGGCCAGGATGGCGCCGCCGGCCGGTCCCGACTCGACTAGGCGGATCGGGAACCGCACCGCCGTGTCGACCGTCGTCAGGCCACCGCCCGACATCATCAGGAACAGCGGGCAGTCGAGGCCGGTCTCGCGCAACTGGTCGCGCAAGCGGGTCAGATAGCTCGCCATCAGCGGCTGCACATAGGCATTGGCGCAGGCCGTCGACTGGCGTTCGTATTCGCGGATCTCGGGGCAGACCTCGGACGAGAGCGTCAGCCAGAGGTCCGGCCGCGCCGCCTTCAGGATCCCGGCGATCCGGCGTTCATGGTCCGGATTGGCATAGGCGTGCAGCAGGCCAACGGCGACGCTCTCGACGCCGTGCCGGTCGATCTCGGGCAGCAGCGCCTCGACCGAGGCCTCGTCGAGCGGCGTCAGCGGCATGCCCTCGGCGCTCATGCGCTCGCGCACCGACCAGCGCAGGTAGCGCGGCACCAGCGGCACCGGCTTCTCGATATTAATGTCGTACTGCTCGAACCGGTTCTCGTAGGCCATCTCGACGGAATCACGGAAGCCTTCGGTACCGATCAGGGCTGTCTTCGCGCCCTTGCGCTCGATAATGGCGTTGGTGGCCAGCGTCGTGCCGTGGATGATGATGGCGATGTCGGCCGGCCCGAGCCCGGCCTGGGCCAGCACGTCGCCGACGCCCTGCATCACGCCGCGTTCCGGCGCGTCCGGCGTCGTCAGCACCTTGACGGCGACCCGCCGTTCGTCCCGCTCCAACGCCACGTCGGTAAAGGTACCGCCGATATCGACGGCAAGACGCGCCGATCCTGACGATTGCGCCATATCAGTTCCTTGTCTGCTGCTGGCTATGGAAAACCTCGGAAGGCCGCGACTATAAGCCAGACCCGTGGGCCGCGCGACCCCCATCACAAACCGATGGCATGAAGTCGTGGCCAAGCTATGATCCAGGCCCTAAAGTGCGCCCAACAACAAACAAGGAGGCGTTAACCATGTCCACGCACCGACTTCTCCGTATCGCCGCCGCCACGGCGATGTCGCTGAGCCTGAGCGCGCCAGCTCTGGCCGGCACCACCTGGGATCTGCCGCTGGCCTGGCCGGACGGCAATTTCCATGTCGAGAACGCGAAGCGCTTCGCCGCCGAGGTCAACAAGGCCACGGGTGGCGAGGTCACGATCAACATCCATCCCGGCGGATCGCTCGGCTTCAAGGGGCCGGAAATGCTGACCGCCGTGCGCGACGGCCTGGTGCCGATCGGCGACGTGCTGCTGATGCAGCAGGTCGGCGAGGCGCCGATCATGGGCCTGGAAGCCCAGCCCTATCTGGTCAGCGGCTTCGACGACCTGGAACTGCTGCACAAGCACTATCTGCCGGCGCTGGCGGATGTCGCCAAGAACTTCAACCAGAAGATCCTCTATATCGTCCCCTGGCCGCGGCAATACGTCTATACCAAGGTCCCGGTCTCGGGCGTCGACGACCTGAAGGGGATCAAGATCCGCACCTATAACAAGTCGACGACGGAGATGTTCAACCGCGTCGGCATGACCGCGGTGCAGCTTCCCTGGGGCGAGGTCGTGCCGTCACTGGCCGCCGGCACCATCGACGCGGTGACGACGTCGGCCAGTTCCGGCGTCGACGGCAAGTTCTGGGAGTTCCTGAAATACATGTATCCGACCAGCCACGTCTGGTCGTCGAACATCGTGACCGTCAAC
>JANQKO010000378.1 GCA_028281075.1 Alphaproteobacteria bacterium
CATGCCGCCCGGCGCGTGATAGTCGGTCACCAGGCCGGGCGACGGCGTCAGCGTGAAACCGTTCTCGGCGTTGATCCGGCATTCGATGGCGTGCCCGACGCTGGCGATGTCCGGCTGCTCGATCGCCAGCGGGCCGCCGGCGGCGATGCGGATCTGCTCGCGCACCATGTCGATGCCGGTCACGGCCTCGGTCACCGGATGCTCGACCTGCAGCCGGGTGTTCATCTCGATGAAATAGAAGGCGCCGTTCTCGTACAGGAACTCGATGGTGCCGGCGCCGCGGTACTTCAGCTTCGCCAGCGCCTCGACCACGGTGGCGCCGATCTCGCCGCGCAGCGTGTCGTTGAGCGCCGGCGAGGGGGCTTCCTCAAGCACCTTCTGATGCCGGCGCTGCAGCGAGCAGTCGCGCTCGCCCAGATGCACGACGGCGCCGCGGCCGTCGCCCAGCACCTGCAGCTCGATATGGCGCGGCAGTTCCAGGAACTTCTCGATATAGACGGAATCGTCGCCGAAGGCGGCCTTGCTCTCGCTGCGCGCCGCCGACAGGGCCGCCGACAGCTCGTCGGCCGCGCCGACCCGTTTCATGCCCCGGCCGCCGCCGCCGGCGGCCGCCTTGATCAGCACGGGATAGCCGATCCCGTCGGCGACGCGCCTGGCCTGGTCGTCGTCGCCGACGGCGCCGTCGCTGCCGGGCACCACGGGCACGCCGAGCCCGGTCATGGTCTCCTTGGCCACGACCTTGTCGCCCATGATCCGGATATGCTCGGGCGTCGGCCCGATGAAGACGAAGCCGTGCTCCTCGACGATGGCGGCGAAGTCGGCGTTCTCGGACAAAAAGCCGTAGCCCGGATGGATGGCGTCGGCGCCGGAGATCTCGGCCGCGGCGATGATCGCGGGAATGTGCAGATAGCTGTCCCTGGCCGGCGGTGGGCCGATGCAGACGCTGGCGTCGGCCAGCCGCACGTGCATGGCGTCGGCGTCGGCCGTGGGATGCACGGCCCCCGTCTCGATGCCCATCTCGCGGCAGGCCCGGTGGATGCGAAGCGCGATTTCGCCGCGGTTGGCGATCAGCACCCGTTCGAACATGCCGCGGTGTCTACTCGATCAGCAGCAGAACGGCGCCATACTCGACCGGCGTGCCGTTCTCGACGAAGAGCCGGCTGACGGTGCCCGAGCGCGGCGCCGGGATCTCGTTGAAGGTCTTCATGGCCTCGATGATCAGCACCGTCTGGCCCTCGCGGACCTGGTCGCCGATGCCGACGAAGGCCGGCGCGCCGGGCTCGGGGCCGAGATAGGCGGTGCCGACCATGGGCGAGGAGACCGCGCCCGGATGGCTGGCGAAATCCTCGGCCTCGCCGACCTTGGTTTCCGGCGCGGCGGCGACCGGCGCCGCGCCGGCGATGGCGACCGGCGGCGGAGCCACGGCGGCGACCGTCGTGGCCTGGTGCCGGACGACGCGAAGGCGCTTCTCCTTGTCGGCAATCTCGATCTCCGACAAGCCGGTATCCTCCAGCAAGCTGGCCAGCTCGCGAATGAGCCCCTGGTCGACGTCGAGCTTGCTCATCGGGCTCCGGTCTCCTCGTTCAGGACGGCGGCGGCGCGGCCAGGCGCGCGACGGCCGCGTCCAGCGCGGCGTCATAGCCCCGCGTGCCGAAGCCCGCGATCACGCCCTCGGCGATGCCGCTGATATATGAATGGTGGCGAAACGTTTCGCGCCGGTAAACGTTCGAGACATGGACTTCCCAGACCGGCAGGCCGGCCGCGCGCAGGGCGTCGTGGATCGCCACCGACGTGTGGGTATAGGCGCCGGCGTTGATGATGATCGCGGCGGCGCGGTCGCGGGCCTCCTGGATCCAGGTGACCAGCTCGCCCTCGTGGTTCGACTGGCGGAAATCGATGCCGACGCCCCGGTCCCGGCCGCGCGCCGCCAGCCGCGCCTCGACGTCGGCCAGCGTCTCGGCGCCGTAGATCGACGGTTCGCGCGTGCCGAGAAGGTTCAGGTTCGGGCCGTTGAGGACAAGGATGGTTGCAGACATCGGGACCGCGGAGAATCAGAGACTGCCTGTATACTGTGTCGCAGCCGTGCTGGAAAGGCGGGCGCTGTTGATTGCGCCGGGCGGCGACCCCATACTTGAAGTGACAGGCCGCGACATCGCGGCAGTTTGCGGATGACCTGCGACCGATGCATGTGACCATCAACGGCGAGGCGCGCGCCTTCGCCGCGCCAATGAGCGTCAGCCAGTTGCTCGACCGACTGGGCCTGGATGCGCGCAAGATCGCGCTCGAGCGCAACCTGGAGATCGTGCCGCGCTCGGCCTATCCCGAGACCCTGGTCGGCGAGGGCGATCGGCTGGAGATCGTGCATTTCATCGGCGGCGGCGACGCCAGGGCCGATGCCGACGACGATGCCTGGGAGGTGGCCGGCCGGCGGCT
>JANQKO010000395.1 GCA_028281075.1 Alphaproteobacteria bacterium
GAGCTGCATCCTGCAGGGCGACAATTCGGTCGGCGAGTTCTATTCCGTCGCCATCACCAACAACCGCCAGCAGGCCGACACCGGCACCAAGATGATCCATATCGGCAAGAACACGCGTTCGACGATCATCTCCAAGGGCATCTCGGCCGGCCGCAGCAACAACACCTATCGCGGCCTCGTGCGCATGCAGCCCGGCGCCCAGAACGCGCGCAACTATTCGCAGTGCGACTCGCTGCTGATCGGCGAGGGCTGCGGCGCGCATACCGTGCCCTATATCGAGAGCAAGAACCCGACGGCCCAGGTCGAGCACGAGGCGACGACGGCGAAGATCAGCGAGGACCAGCTGTTCTATGTCCGCCAGCGCGGCATGTCGGAAGAGGACGCGGTGTCGATGATCGTCAACGGCTTCTGCAAGGAAGTGCTGCAGGAACTGCCGATGGAATTCGCCGTGGAGGCGCAGAAGCTGGTCGCCATCAGCCTGGAAGGCAGCGTCGGCTGACGCGCCGCCCCCCGGACAGTTACGTTCAAGGAAAGAGAAGCGGGAATGCTGAAGATCGAGAACCTGCACGCCACCGTCGACGGCAAGGAAATCCTCAAGGGCCTGGACCTCGAGATCGCGCCGGGCGAGGTGCACGCGATCATGGGCCCGAACGGCTCGGGCAAGAGCACGCTTTCCTACGTGCTGTCGGGCAGGGACGGCTACGAGGTGACATCGGGATCGGTCACCTATCAGGGTAAGGACCTGCTGGAGATGGCGCCCGAGGCGCGGGCCGCCGAGGGCGTGTTCCTGGCCTTCCAGTATCCGGTCGAACTGCCGGGCGTCAGCGGCACGACGTTTCTGAAGTCGGCGCTGAACGCCGTCCGCAAGCACAAGGGCGAGCCAGAGCTCGACGCCATGCAGTTCCTCAAGCTGGTGCGCGCCAAGACCAAGAGCCTGAACATCACCGATGACATGCTGCGGCGCGGCGTCAATGTCGGCTTCTCCGGCGGCGAGAAGAAGCGCAACGAGGTGTTGCAGATGGCGGTGTTGGAGCCGGCGCTGGCGATTCTCGACGAAACCGACAGCGGCCTCGACATCGACGCGCTGAAGATCGTCGCCGACGGCGTCAACGCGCTGCGCGGGCCCGACCGCTCGATGCTGGTGATCACGCATTATCAGCGCCTGTTGACCTACATCGTGCCGGACCATGTCCACGTCCTGGCGCATGGCCGCATCGCCCGGTCCGGCGGCAAGGAGCTGGCGCAGGAACTGGAGCGGAAGGGCTACGCCGAGTTCGGCGTCAACGAGGCGGCGTAAGCGGGGGCGGGCGATGGCGAACGACACTTACCGGGCCCGGTTCGAGGCCGTGAAGTCGGCCTTGCCGGGCGCCGATCTCGCCTGGCTCAACGGCCTGCGCGAGGCCGGCCTGCGGCAGGTCGCCGATCTCGGCCTGCCGACGCCCAAGGTCGAGGCCTGGCGCTACACCAACCTCAACGCGCTGCGGAAGATCGATTTCCATCCCGCGCCGGCGCTGGCGAACGGTGTCGACGCCACGGGCCTGCCGACGCTCGTTGCGGCCGAGCGGCGGCCGTTGCGGTTGGCCTTCGTGAACGGCCGTTTCCGCGGCGATCTGTCCTCGCTTGACGACCTCCCGGCCGGCGTCACGTTGTCGCCGTTGGCGGCGCGCGTCGATGCCGTCGAGGGCCGGTTCGGCAGCCTGGTGGATGACGATGCGTCGCCGCTGGTCGGTCTGAACACCGCCATGACCGGCGACGGCGTGGTGCTGGAGATCGCGGCTGGTGTCGTGGTGGCGCGTCCGATCGAGCTGGTCTTCGTCGGCGGCCTGTCCGACGATGCCGTGGCTTGGCATCCGCGCAACCTGATCCTCGCCGGCGAGAACTGCGAAGCGACCATCGTGGAGCAGCATGTCGGCCTCGGCGGCGGCCCGTATTTCGCCAACAGCGTCACGGAACTGGTGGCGGAATCCGGCGCGCGCCTGCGCCACTACCGGCTGCAGGACGAGGGCACGGGCGGCTTCCACGTGAACACACTGCTGGCGCATATCGCCAGGTCGGCCGTACTGGACAATTTCGTGCTCTCGCTCGGGGGGCAGCTCTCGCGGAACGAGATCCACGTCAAGCTCGATGGCCCCGGTGCCGAGGTCCGCCTCAACGGCGCCTATGCCATGACCGGCCGCCAGCATTGCGACACCACGACCTTCATCGACCATGCCGCGCCGAACACGTCGAGCTCGGAGGTCTACAAGGGCGTACTGGACGAGAAGGCGCGGGCGGTGTTTCAGGGCAAGATCGGCGTGCGCCCGCAGGCCCAGAAGACCGATGGCCACCAGCTCAGCCGGGCGCTGCTGCTGTCGCCGACTTGCGAGATCGACACCAAGCCGGAGCTGGAGATCTACGCCGACGACGTGAAGTGCAGCCACGGTGCCACGGCCGGTGAGCTCGAAGACGACGCGCTGTTCTACCTGCGCAGCCGCGGCGTGCCCGAGGCCGAGGCGCGCAATATGCTGGTCACGGCCTTCCTCGAAGAGATCATCGGCGAGATCGCCGATGAGCCGATCCGCGACGCCTTTCACGCCCGCGTCGAGGGCTGGCTCGCCGACCGCGTAACGGGAGAAGCGGCATGAACGAGACGGCGCTGGCCACCGGCCACAACCTGACGGCGCCCTACGACGTCGAGGCCGTGCGGCGGGACTTTCCGATCCTGTCGCGCGAGGTCTATGGCAAGCCGCTGGTCTATCTCGACAGCGGCGCCAGCGCGCAGAAGCCGCGCGTGGTCATCGACACCATGACCGAGGTGCTGGAGAACGAATACGCCAACGTGCATCGTGGCGTGCATTACCTGAGCCAGTGCGCGACCGACCGCTACGAGGCGGTGCGCGGCAAGGTTGCCGGCCTGATCAATGCCGCGACCGAAGACGAGATCGTCTTCACCCGCGGCGGCACCGAGTCGATTAATCTCGTGGCCCAGACCTGGGGCCGGAAGTTCCTGGCCGAGGGCGATGAGGTGATCGTCACCGCCATGGAGCACCACGCCAACATCGTGCCCTGGCAGCTTCTGGGCATGCAGCAGGGCGTGAAGCTGAAGGTCGCGCCGATCGACGACGACGGCAATTTCCTGATGGACGAGTTCGAAAAGCTGATCGGGCCGCGCACGAAGCTCGTCGCCGTGACGCATGTCTCGAACGTGCTCGGCACGATCCTGCCGCTGAAGGAGATCGCCCGGATCGCCCATGCCAACGGCGCGCTGCTGCTGGTCGACGGCTGTCAGGGCGTGACGCACCTGCCGACCGACGTGCGGGATATCGACGTCGATTTCTACGTCTTCTCGGGCCACAAGCTCTATGGCCCGAACGCCATCGGCGTGCTCTACGGCAAGATGGAACATCTCGTCGACATGCCGCCCTATCAGGGCGGCGGCGACATGATCGCGCATGTCACTTTCGAGAAGACGTCGTTTAAGGAGCCGCCGCTCCGGTTCGAGGCCGGCACGCCGCCCATCGTCGAGACCATCGGGCTCGGCGCCGCCATCGATTATGTGCAGGCGCTCGGTATCGAGAACATCGCCGCGCACGAGCACGACCTGACGG
>JANQKO010000452.1 GCA_028281075.1 Alphaproteobacteria bacterium
CGGCCTCGGGCAGGAGGCGGCCGGCGGTCCGGAGCCAGTCGTATTCGGCGGCGTTGCGGCCGACCGGCGCGCGCCAGACCTGGGCGACGCGACACCGGACGGCCCGGTCTGCGTCAAGCGTGCCCTGTCCCGGCTCCGCGTCGCCCAGGTCTGGCGCGCGCCGGTCGGCCGCAACGCCGCCGAATACGACTGGCTCCGGACCGCCGGCCGCATCGTGCCCGAGGCCGTGCCGACGCTGCTGGGCCACGATCGCGATGCCGGCCTGTTCGCCATGGCCTATCTGGCGCCCGGCGACCATCCCGTCTGGAAACGGCGCCTGCGCGACGGTGTCGCCGAACCCGCCATCGCGGCCGCCGTCGCCGCGCGTCTCGCCGCCATCCACGCCGGCACCGCGGACGACGGCGCCGTCGCCGCCCGCTTCGCCCACGACGACACCTTTCACGCCATCCGCCTGGAACCCTATCTGGAGGCCACGGCCCGCGCGCACCCGGACCTGGCCGGCCCGATGCGCGACCTGGTTCGGACCACGGCGGCGACCCGCCGTGCCCTGATCCACGGCGACGTCAGCCCGAAGAACATCCTGATCGGCCCGAACGGCCCGGTCTTCATCGACGCCGAGTGCGCCTGCTACGGCGATCCCGCCTTCGACCTCGCCTTCTGCCTCAACCACCTGCTGCTGAAATGCCTCTGGACACCGTCGGCCGCGTCCGGCTTCCGGGCCTGCTTCGCGGCGCTGGCCGGCACATATCTCGACGCCGTCACCTGGGAGCCGGCGCCCGGTATCGAGGCCCGCGCCGCGCGCCTGCTGCCGGGCCTGCTGCTGGCCCGGGTCGACGGCAAGTCGCCGGTCGAGTACCTGACCGACGATGCCGACAAGGACCGCGTGCGCCGCGCCGCGCGCCGGCTGCTGCTGGCGCCGGTCCGGCGCCTGGCCGACATCGATACCGCCTGGACGGCGGAGCTCGGGACATGACCGGCACCGCCATCATCGGCCTCGCCGGCCGCCGGGTCTGGGATTCCCGCGGCCGCCCCACCGTCGAGGCCGAGGTCAGGCTGGCCGGCGGCGCCGTCGGCCGCGCCATCGCCCCGGCCGGCGCCTCGACCGGCTCGGGCGAGGCCGTCGATCTGCGCGACGGCGGCGACCGCTTCGGCGGCCACGACGTCCGCACCGCCGTGGCCAATGTCGGCGATCGGATCGCGCCGGCGCTCGCCGGCCGCGACGCCACGGACCAGGCCGCCGTCGACGACGCGCTCCGCACACTCGACGGCACCGCCGACCGGTCGAGCCTCGGCGGCAACGCCATGATCGCGGTATCGATGGCGGTGCTGCACGCCGCCGCCGCCGCGGCCGGACAGCCGCTCTGGCGCTATCTCTGCGGCGGCGACCCCGTCCGCCTGCCCCTGCCCGAGATCCAGATCTTCGGCGGTGGCGCGCACGCCGCCCGCCGCGTCGACGTGCAGGACTTCATGGTCGTCTGTCCCGGCGCCGACGGCTTCGCCGAGGCGCTCGACTGGACGGCGGAGGTCTACCTGGCGGCCGGCCGCCTGATGGCCGACGCCGGCCTGCTCCAGGGCGTCGCCGACGAGGGCGGCTACTGGCCGGCCTTCGATACCAACGAGGCGGCGCTCGACGCCCTCCTGCGCGCCATCGAGACGGCCGGCTTCACGCCGGGCGCCGAGGTCGCGATCTCGCTCGACATCGCCGCCTCCGAGTTCGGCGACGCGAACGGCTACCGCCTCGGCCTCGAGGACCGCGGCCTCGACAGCGACGGCCTCTGCGAACTGATCGGCGGCTGGCTCGACCGCTATCCGATCCTCTCGGTCGAGGACCCGCTGGCCGAAGACGACGCCGCCGGCATGCGGCGCTTCACGGCCGCCTATGGCGACCGGGTGCAGGTCATCGGCGACGATTTCCTGGTCACCGATGCCGCCCGCGTGCGCGACGCGGCGGCGGCCGGCGCCTGCAACGCCGTGCTGGTGAAGCCGAACCAAGCCGGCACCGTCACCGAGGCCCGGGCCGCGCTCGACGCCGCCCGCGCCACCGGCTGGGGCGCCGTGGTCTCCGCCCGCTCGGGCGAGACCGAGGACGTCACCATCGCCCACCTCGCCGTCGGCTGGAACGCCGGCCAGCTCAAGGTCGGCTCGTTCAGCCGCTCCGAGCGCATGGCGAAGTGGAACGAGGTGCTGCGCATCGAGGAGGCGCTGGGATCGGCGGCGGTATTCGCGGGCGGCGGCGTGCTGCCGGCCTGGAAAAGCTAAAATGGCGGCAATACCGCAGCCCTCACCCCAACCCTCTCCCGCAAGCGGGAGAGGGAGCCGCCACTGCCGCCGTTTGTAACCCCTCTCCCGTTTACGGGAGAGGGAGGGGCCCACGCGCTGCCAAGCGCGTGGGAGGGTGAGGACTACTGCTGTTGTTGCTGTTGCTGCTGCAGGAACTCGTCCTCCTGCGCCCGTGCCGCCGCGGCCGGCATCGGCCGGATCACCAGAAGCTGCTCGCCGTCCTCGGGCACCGGCTCCGTCGGCGAGACCTTGACCGAGACCGCGAGCTCGCTCTCGGCCGCGCCGCGATAGACGCCGCGGGTCGGCGGCACGTCGGCATAGTCGCGGCCCACCGCCACGCGGATATGGCGGCCGCCGGCCAGCGTGTTGTTGGTCGGGTCGAAGCCGACCCAGCCCAGGTCCGGCAGCAGCGCCTCGACCCAGGCATGCGAGGCACCGTCCGCCGAGCGGTCCTCGGCCTCGTCGCCGCGCGCCAGGTAGCCGCTGACATACCGGCACGGGATGCCCAGGCCGCGCACCGCGGCGATCATGATATGCGCGAAGTCCTGGCAGACGCCCTTGCGGGATTCCAGCGCGTGGTCGATCTCGGAATCGACCGAGGTATGCTTCGGCACATAGTCGAAGGCATCGTACATCACCTGGTTCATGTGCATCAGCGTCGTCAACGGATCGCCGTTGCGCGCCAGGCCATGCTCGCGGCAGAACGCGGCCAGCAGCCCGGTCGGCGTCGCGAAGGCGCTGGGCTGCAGCATGTCCCAATGCTCGCCCGCCTCGGCCGTCCGGTCGACCGCCCGCCAGGCATCACCGTCCAGCCGTTCGGGCAGCGCCGGCGGCGGGCCGACATCGACCCGGGCCGAGGCGACCAGCACCAGTTCCTGGTGCCGGCCCGGCACGTCGAAGTGATAGACCGCGTTCCCGCGATGGTCGAGATAGGCGAAGATCTGCGAATGCGGCCGGGTCAGCAGCCGGAAGTCGCGGCACTGCTGCGGCGCGTCGCTGCGCGGCTGCATGCGCACTTCCATCAGGCTCTCGGTGATCGGACCGCTGTAGCGGAAGCGCGTGATGTGCCGGATCGCGTAATGCATGTCAGGACGCCAGGGCTGAATCGACGGTATAGGCGATATAGGTCTCGTACATGGCCGCGTGGATGCGCTCGCATTGCCGCGTCACGTCGCCCAGATAGTCGTGCAGGCTGTCGGCCATGATCTCGTCGACATGGCCGAAATCGAGCGTCGCCCGCAGCCGGCCGGCCAGCCGCTCGGCCCGACCGGTCTTGCGGGCGCCGACGTCGCGGGCGATCTCCGCCAGCGCCGCCTGTACGCTGTCGACGGCGAAACGGACCGAGCGCGGGAACTCCTCGTTCAGCAGCAGGAACTCGGCGATATGGCGCGGCTGGAAGTCCGCCGTATAGACCTTGCAGTAGCCCTCGAACGCCGTGCAGGACTTCAGCAGGCCGACCTGCTCGATATATTCGACCGCGCCCAGCGCCGCGCCGTCGGCCATGTAGCTGGCGAAATAGACGTCCAGCAGCCGCGAGGTCGCCATCGCCCGTTCCAGATAGCGGCCGATCTGGATGAACTGCCAGCCCTCGCCGTGGTTCAGCGTCGCGTCGGTCAGGCCCTGGAACAGATGCGATCCCTCGATCACGTCGCGGCAGAAGTTGCCATGCTCGTCCGAGGTCAGCTTGGCAGCGCCGCGCAGCCGCAGATACAGCCGGTTCAGGTCCTGCCACATCTCGGTGCTGACCTGCTCGCGCACCTGCCGGGCGTTCTCGCGCGCCGCGTTGACGCAGGCGCGCACCGAGACCGGCCGGCCGGCGTCATACAGCAGCACCGCCAGCATGGCATCGAGATCGGCCGTCTCGTCCGGGCTCAGGCCGGCATTCATCGCCGCCAGCGGCCGGGCCCAGCGGTCCGGCAGGAACGCCGTCGCCAGCTCCAGCGACAGGTCGAGATTGACGCCGATCAGCCGCGCGTTGTGCTCGGCCCGTTCGAGATAGCGGCTCATCCAGTAGAGGCTGTCGGAAACCCGTGAAAGCATCCGGCGCGCGCCCCTAGTCGCTCAGGACCCAGGTGTCCTTCGAGCCGCCGCCCTGGCTCGAATTGACCACCAGCGAGCCGCGCTTCAACGCCACCCGCGTCAGGCCGCCCGGCACGATCTTGACCTGCTCGCCGGCCAGGATGAACGGCCGCAGGTCCACGTGCCGCGCCTCGATGCGGTCGTCGACGAAGCAGGGCGCGCGCGACAGCGCCAGCGTCGGCTGGGCGATATAGTTGCGCGGATTGGCGATGATCGCCTGGCGGAACTCGGCCCGCTCGTCGGCCGTGCTGTGCGGGCCGATCAGCATGCCGTAGCCGCCGGACTCGCCGACCGCCTTCACCACCAGCTTGTCCAGGTTGTCCAGCACGTATGTCCGGTCGTCGTCGTAGGCCGGAATATAGGTCTCGACGTTCGGCAGGATCGGTTCCTCGTCGAGATAGTATTTGATGATCTTCGGCAGGAAGGCATAGACCGCCTTGTCGTCGGCGACGCCGGTGCCGATGGCGTTCGCCATGCCCACGTTGCCGGCGCGGAAGGCGTTGAACAGCCCCGGCACGCCCAGGATCGAATCCCGGCGGAAGGCCAGCGGATCGACGAAATCGTCGTCGATGCGGCGGTAGATCACGTCGACCCGCTCCAGTCCCGCCGTCGTCCGCATGTAGACGACGTTGTCGTGCACCAGCAGGTCCCGGCCCTCGACCAGCTCGATGCCCATCTGCCGGGCGAGATACGTGTGCTCGAAATAGGCCGAGTTGAACACCCCCGGCGTCAGCAGCACGACCGTCGGGTTCGGTCGGTGCGGCGGCGACAGCGAGCGCAACGTCGACAGCAGCGCCTGGCAGTAATTGTCCACCGGCCGCACGCCGTGCAGCAGGAACATCTGCGGGAACAGCCGCTTCATCACCTCGCGGTTCGCCAGCATGTAGGAGACGCCGCTCGGCACCCTGAGATTGTCCTCCAGCACCGCGAAACGGCCGTCGTCGAGCCGCACCAGGTCCGAGCCCGAGATCGCCACGTAGACGTCGCGCGGCGGGTTGATGCCCCGCATCTCCGGCCGGTAGTGGCGGCAGCTATGGATCATGTCGCGCGGCACCACGCCGTCGTCGAAGATGCGGCCGTCGTGATAGATGTCCTTCAGGAACAGGTTCAGCGCGTTGATCCGCTGGGTCAGCCCGTCGTTGATCACCCGCCATTCGTCGGCCGTGATGATGCGCGGCAGCAGGTCGGTCGGGAACACCCGCTCGGTGCCCTCCTCGTGACCGTAGACCGTAAACGTGATGCCCTGGTTCAAAAAGAACAGGTCGGCGGCCTGCTGGCGCTGGTGAAATTCTTCCGGCGCCAGCTTCAGGATGCGCTGATAGAGCTTCTCGTAGGCCGGCCGCGGCACGCGGTCGCGGCCCAGCATCTCGTCATAGGCGCCGTCGAGCTGGTAGTCGCAGAACAGCGCCGGCAACGCCGCCGCCTCGTCCCCCGTCTCCCTGTTGGCTTTCGTTTTTTTGACAGCCATGTTGGCTGAAAGCCTGACGGCACGCCCGCGCGGCTGTCAAGGCGATACTGCGCCCGCGAAATGGAATTCTTGTCAGACGGCGGCGAGCGTCCGGCGCAGCCCGTCCGCCAGCGGCGTTTCCGCCGCGAAACCGAAGCAGGCCTCGGCCCGGCCCGGATCGCCGAGCGACACCCGGATGTCGCCGGCCCGTTCGGGCCGCGCGTCGACGGCCAGCGTCACGCCCTTGATCCGGGCGATGGTCTCGGCGAGCTGCCGCACCGTGGTCGCACGGCCGGTGCAGACGTTGAACACCGACGGCGGCTCGGGCGGGTCGGCCATGGCCGCCAGCAGGTGGCGCACCACGTCGGCGACATAGACGAAGTCGCGCGACTGTTCGCCGTCGCCGAAGATCGTCACGCCCTGCCCGCGGGCCAGCCGCTCGGCGAAGATCGCGATCACGCCGGAATAGGGCGAGTGCGGGTCCTGGCGCGGGCCGTAGACGTTGAAGAACCGGAAGCCGACGGTCGGCACGCCGTGCACGTGCGTCGCCACCCGGCCGTGCAGCTCGCAGCCCAGCTTGTCGGCGCCATAGGCCGACAGCGGCCGGGTCTCGGCGTCCTCGGCCAGCGGCACCTCGGCATTGTCGCCGTAGACCGCGGCCGAGGAGGCATAGATCACCGGCACCGCCGGCCGGTCGCCGGTCGCGCGGGCGGCGTCGAAGATCTCGATGGCGCCGGTCAGGTTGCTGCGATGGCTGCCGATCCAGTCCTCGTTGCCGCGCTGCACCGAGGCCACGGCGGCGAGATGAAAGCAGCCGTCGACATCGGCCATGGCGGCGCGGACCGCCGCCCGGTCGGCGACGTCGCCGACCGTGACCTCGGCCGCCGCCGGCACGTTCTGCCGCTTGCCGGTCGACAGGTCGTCGAGGACACGGACCGCGTCGCCGCGCGCCAGCAGCGCCTCGACGACATGCGAGCCGATGAAGCCGCAGCCGCCGGTGACAAGAAATCGCGCCATAACGCCTCGAATGATGGCCGTCGCGGAAGCCTATCGCGCCAGTTCGCCGGCCAGCACCGGCCGCGGTTCGGGCGAGCGGCGCAGGTGCGGCGACAGGCGGTGCTCCAGATATCGCACGCCGCGCGTGACGACAAAGTTAATCGTCAGGTAAATCGCGCCGGCGACGACGAAGATTTCCACCGGCAGGAAGGTCTGCGAGATGATCTTGCGGGCGATGCCGGTGATTTCCAGGATCGTGATGGTGCTGGCCAGCGAGGTCGATTTCACCATCAGGATGATCTCGTTGCCGTAGGCCGGCAGCGCCTGGCGGATGGCGACGGGAAAGATAATGCGCCGGAACAGAAGCGGCCCCGACATGCCGCAGGCCCGCGCCGCCTCGACCTGCCCCCAGGGCACCGACTGGATGCCGCCGCGAATGATCTCCGAGGTATAGGCGCCGGTGTTCAGGGTCAGCGCCAGGATCGCACACCAGTAGGGCTCGCGGAAGAACGGCCAGAGGAAGCTTTCCCGCACCGCCTCGAACTGCCCCAGGCCGTAATAGATCAGGAAGATCTGCACCAGCAGCGGCGTGCCCCGGAACACGAAGACGTAGGCATAGGCGATACTTGAAATCGCGCGGAACGGCGACAGCCGCAGCAGGGCGACGCCGACGGCGACGACGAAGCCCAGCGCCAGCGACAGGAACACGAGCTGGAACGTCATGCCGGCGCCGTCGAGCAGCTTCGGCAGGCTTTCCCACATCAGCGCGAAATCCATCTCAGGCCCGCCTGACGCCACGGTTGGCCCAGCGCTCCGAGCGCTGGAAGCCCAGGTTCGAGAAGGTCGTCAGCACCAGGTAGGCGACGGCCGCCAGCAGGTAGAACACGAACGGCTGCCGCGTCGAGCCGGACGCGATCGAGGCCTGCCGCATGATCTCGACCAGGCCGGTCACGGAAATCAGCGCCGTGTCCTTCAATGTCAGTTGCCAGACATTGCCCAGGCCCGGCAGCGCGAGGCGCAGTACCTGCGGCGCCATGATGCGCCGGAACAGCAGCCAGTCGCTCATGCCGCTGGCCCGCGCCGCCTCGATCTGGCCGCGCGGGATGGCCAGCACGGCGCCGCGCAGCACTTCCGTCGAATAGGCGCCCGAGACCACGCCGATGGCGATCGTGCCGATGGTGAAGGCGTTCAGCTCGATATAGCCGTCATGGCCGAAGACGCGGGCGACGAACATCACCGCGCCGTTGCCGCCGAAGAACAGCAGATACAGGATCAGCAGTTCCGGCACGCCGCGCACGACGGTGGTATAGGCGTCGCCGATGGCCCGGTTGACCATCCAGTCCGACAGCTTCAAGGCCGCGCCGCCGGCCCCGATCACCAGCCCCAGGAAGAACGACGACACGCTGACGGCGATCGTCATCAAGGTGGCGACCGCCATCTCGTCGCCCCATCCGCCATCGCCGAAACTCAGGAGGTCCAAAGACTGGTGACCCTAATGACCGGTCTGGATGATTGTTGCGCGTACGGCTGCCCTCACCCCAACCCTCTCCCGCAAGCGGGAGAGGGGGCCGCGACCGCTGCGGCTTGTTGCCCCTCTCCCGCTTGCGGGAGAGGGAGGGACCCGCGCGACGACAGTCGCGTGGGAGGGTGAGGGCTGCCGCATCGCCGTGATTACAGCGCGTCCAAGGCCTACTCCGTAAACCCGAACCACTGCAGGGCCAGACGGTCAACGGTGCCGTCGGCGCGGGCTTCGCCGATCGCCTTGCTGAACATGGCCACCAGATCGGTGTCCTTCTGCCGGATGCCGGCGCCGACGCCGGCGCCGAACGGACCGCCGTTCATGGTCGGCCCGACGGCCGCGAAACCCTTGCCCTTGTCGGAATCCAGCAACGGCTTCCAGTAGCTCATCGCGGCCAGCGCCGCGTCGACCCGGCCGGCGGCCAGGTCGAGGTCGAGATTCTCCTGCGTATCGTAGGTGCGGATGTCGACATCGTCGGCCAGCACCTCGTTCAGGAAGTTCTCGTGCGTGGTCGCGACCTGGACGCCGATGGTCTTGCCCGTGAAGGTCGCCTTGATCTTGTCGATCGCGGCCTGCTCGGCCGTGTCGACGTCGTCCAGGGACACCTTTTCGGCGTCGGTCGTGAAGCCGGCGAGGTTGCTGGTCTTCAGCACCTCGCCGACCAGCTCCGGATCCAGCGCCGAGGTCGGCTCGTCGAACAGCAGCACGTCGGGCTCCATGGCCAGCGCCCGGGCGATCGCCGCCCGCTGCTGCTGTCCGCCCGACAGGTGCGCCGGATAGTAGTGCTGGCGGTCGGACATGCCGACCTTGTCCAGGATGGCCGCCGCCTTCTCGACCGCTTCCGCCTTCGGCACCCGTTTCACATGCACCGGCGCCTCGATGACGTTCTCCAGCACCGTCATGTGCGACCACAGGTTGAAGCTCTGGAACACCATGCCCAGGCGCGCGCGGATGCGGTCGACCTGCCGCTTGTCGGCCGGCACGGCCAGGCCGCCCGACAGCGGCTTCATGCGGATCAGCTCGCCCTTGACCTCGATGCGGCCGGCGTTCGGGATCTCCAGCAGGTTGATACAGCGCAGGAACGTGCTCTTGCCCGAGCCGCTGGAACCGATCAGCGAGATCACGTCGCCGTCGCGCGCCGTCAGCGAGACGCCCTTCAGGACCTCCAGGCTGCCGAAGCTCTTGTGCAGATCGTCGACAACCAGGGCGGCGCCGCCATTGGCGGCGGAACCTTCGGCCATCTATATGCTTCCCTGTCGTATCAGCCGTTTTACTTATCTTTGGCTTGGACGTTAGACACGTTTTCACCGCGGTGCAACAATAGCGGCGTTGACCCACACTTCCCGCCTCCCCCAGTTTAGAGGATACCGAAGGGTTCTGTGTTGAAGAGTTGCCTGCCAGGGTGTCGCCAATTTGATCGCTTAACTGCGCCATAGCATC
>JANQKO010000456.1 GCA_028281075.1 Alphaproteobacteria bacterium
CGCCGCCGCGGCGGCGGATGCCGCCGGATCGGCGCCGCCTCTCGCCGCCCTGGACAGCTTCGATACCAACTTCAAGCTCAATATCGGCCAGCTCACCTACAACAAGACCCGGATCCAGGGCGTCGACGTCGACATGCGGCTGATCGGCGGCGTTCTGACCGTCAACAGCGCGACCGTCAGCAACCTCGCCGGCGCCAGTCTGGGGCTCAGCGCCACCGGCGCGAATTTCACCGACAAGGCCGCGTTCAAGGCCAACCTGTCGATGGCGTCGAACGATGTCAGCGGCCTCGCCCGCCTGGCCAGGATCGAGCTGCCGGTACCGGGCGCGCGCCTTGGCCGGGCCGACCTGACGGCGCGCCTCGACGGCAATGTCGAGGACCTCAAGATCGATGCCAAGAGCAATCTCGCCGGCGGGGTCGTGACGCTCGCCGGCGGCCTGTCGCGGGTGTTGACCATGCCGGCCTTCGACCTGACCCTGGACGCGCGCCATGCCAGCCTCGCCGGTCTGTCGCGGACCCTGGACCTCGGGATCGCGCCGGCCGACGGCGCCGACGGCAAGGTGTCGCTCGGCGGGACCGTGCGTGGCGATGCCGATGCCGTCGACGTCAATCTCCTGCTGTCCGCCGCCGGCGCCGACCTGCAGGCGGGCGGTCGCGTGACACGGCTCTCGGCCGAGCCGACGCTGGCGTTGACGGTCAATGCCGGCCACAAGGACCTGGTGGGCTTCCTGAAGGGACTCGGCGTCCGCTACGACCCGGCGCTCACCAATCTCGGCGGCTTCGGCCTCTCGGCCTCGCTCAACGGCACGCCGGCCGATGTTCGCGTCCCGGACCTGAAGGCCTTCGCCGGGCCGGCCGTGCTGGAGGGCGCGCTCGCTTGGCGCGGCGACGGGCCGCGGCCCTTTGTCGAAGCTAATCTGAACGCCAACGAGATCATCGTCGACCTGTTCCTGCCGCCGGACCGGCCGGCGGCGGCGGCCGGCGGGGCGCCGACGGGACAGGGCGCCGCCGCCGCGGCCGGCAACCGGCGCTGGTCGGAGCAGCCCATCGACCTCGCGGCGCTGGGCATGCTCGACGCCGATATCGATCTGGCGGCGCGCGGGCTGGTGTTCCGGCAATATCCGTTCGTCGAGCCGCGCCTGAAGCTGGCGCTGAAGGACGGCCGGCTCGATATCCGCCAACTGACCGGCCGCCTGTTCCAGGGCACGGTCGATCTGACGGCGCGCCTCGACAGCCGGCCCGGCCCGGCGCTGGCGCTCGACGTGCGCCTCGACGGCGCCGATATCCGCGAGGCCATGCGCACCGCCCTGGGGCTGGACCAGATCACCGGAACGCTCGCCTTCGACGGCAGCTTCCGCACCGCCGGCACCAGCCAGTGGGATCTGGTGAACGCGTTGAACGGCCAGGCCAGCGTAAACGCCGTGAACGGCGTCGTCCGCGGCATCGACATGCGGCGGCTCAGCGACCGCCTCGGCAGGCTGAACGAGGTGACCGACTATCTCGACCTGATCGCCGGCAGCCTGTCCGGCGGCGAGACGGCCTATGCCACCATGACCGGCACCTGGCGAATCGAGAACGGTGTCGCCTCGACCGAGGACACCCGGGCCGACCTGGACGCGGCGCAGGCGACCCTGAACGGACGCGCGATGCTGCCGGCCTGGCAGATGGACATGCTGGCCCAGTTGCGGCTGACGGAGCATCCCGATGCGCCGCCGGTCGGCCTGCGGCTGTTCGGTCCGCTGGACCAGCCGCAGCGCGATCCGAAGACTGAGGCGCTCGAGACCTATCTGACGCAGCGTCTCGGACAGGAGGTGCTGCGCAAGGCCATCGGCAAGGACGTGCCGCCGGCCCTGCAGCAGCTTCTCGGTGGCGGATCGCGGCGGCAGCAGCCGTCCGATCAATCACGGCAACAGCAACAGCAGCAGCAGCCGGCGAGTCCGGAACAGCTTCTGGACGGCCTGTTCAGAGGTCTTCTGAAGCAATGACGGCGCGCAGGTCCTGCAGCACATAGACGCGAAGGGCGCTTGACAGGTTGCCGCTTCGGCGCTTGTCGACCTCCGTGATCAGGGCGCCGAGGCTGCGCCCCTCGCGGTCGGCGATCCGCTTCAGTTCGTCCCAGAACGCCTGTTCCATCGACACGCTGGTGCGGTGGCCGGCGATCACCACCGAGCGCTTGCGGACGATGCCGGCGTCCGGGCCGGTCACGCGCCGGGGCCGGTCATGCGCGCCGGCCGGACCCAGCGGTCGAAGTCGCGCGCCGACACCAGCTTCAGGTCCAGCGCCGCCTGCCGCAGGGTCAGGCCGTTCGCGTGCGCGTGCTTGGCGATCCGAGCGGCGTTGTCATAGCCGATATGGGCGTTCAGCGCCGTCACCAGCATCAGGGAATTCTCCATCAGGTCGGCGATGCGCGCCGTGTTCGGTTCGATGCCGGCGACGCAGTTGTCGGTGAAGCTGGCGGCGGCGTCGGCCAGCAGCCGGATCGATTGCAGCAGATTGTAGATCATCACCGGCTTGAAGACATTCAGCTCCAGATGCCCGTTCGCGCCGGCCACCGTGATCGTCGTGTGGTTGCCGATCACCTGGGCGCAGACCATGGTCAGGGCCTCGCACTGGGTCGGGTTCACCTTGCCCGGCATGATCGACGAGCCCGGCTCGTTCTCCGGCAGCAGCAGCTCGCCCAGGCCCGACCGGGGCCCCGATCCCAGCAGCCGGATATCGTTGGCGATCTTCATCAGCCCGGCGGCCAGCACGTTGAGCGCGCCCGAGGCCTCGATGACTGCGTCATGCGCGGCCAGGGCCTCGAACTTGTTCGCCGCCGGCTTGAACGGCAGGCCGGTGATCCGGGCGATCTCCCGTACCACGCGCTTGTCGAAACCCTTCGCCGCGTTCAGGCCGGTCCCGACCGCCGTGCCGCCCTGGGCGAGGCGATGGAGCCGGGGCAGGCTGTCGTTCACGCGGGCGATGCCGAGGCCGACCTGCGCCGCGTAGCCCGAAAATTCCTGGCCCAGCGTCAGCGGCGTCGCGTCCTGCAGATGCGTGCGGCCGATCTTGATGATCCGGCGCCAGGCCGTCGCCTTTTCGTCGAGTGCTGTCTTCAGGCGCGACAGGGCCGGCAGAAGCAGTGCCCTGGTTTGCGACACGGCGGCCACATGCATGGCGGTCGGGAAGGTGTCGTTCGACGACTGGCCGCGATTGACGTGGTCGTTCGGGTGTACCGGCGACTTCGCGCCGAGCTTGCCGCCCAGCAGCTCGATGGCGCGGTTGGCGATGACCTCGTTGGCGTTCATGTTGCTCTGCGTGCCCGAGCCGGTCTGCCAGACCACCAGCGGAAAGTGTTCGTCCAGCTTGCCGGCGGCGACCTCCCTGGCCGCCCGGACGATGGCGCGGCCCGTCTTCCTGTCGAGCGTGCCGAGCGCCATGTTGGTCTCGGCGGCGGCCTGCTTGACGACACCGAGCGCATGTATGACCGGGGCCGGCATGCGCTCGCCGCCGATCCTGAAGTTCCGCAGGGACCGTTGCGTCTGCGCGCCCCAATAGCGCCCGGCCGGGACCTCGATGGGGCCGAACGAGTCGGTCTCGGTGCGGGTGGTCGCGGATCTCGGCATGGTCGGGTTATCCTCTCCGTTCTGCATGCGCGCTTTGTCACCCGGCTGAAAGGGGGCCGTCCAGATGAATATCCTGCTCCATGGTCCCGTCGCCCGCCGCGGCGCCGGTCTGCTGCGCGATCACTTCGGCGATCGCATCGGCCTGATCGAGGTCGAGGACGGCGATGCCCCGGACCTGGTGGCCAGGAAGTTCGCGACCGCCGACGTGATCGTCAGCGTCGGCTACGGCAAGGACATGCCGCCGGCGCCGAAGGCGCGGCTGCTGCAATTGCCGAACTCCGGGCTCGACGATCTCGATCCCGGCGCCGTCCCGGCGGGCTGCGCCGTCTGCAACTGTTTCGAGCACGAAATCGGCATCGGCGAATATGTGATGGCGGCGCTGCTGCACTGGACGGTCGGGCTTGCCGCGGCCGACGCCAGGTTCAAGTCGGGCGACTGGACGGACAGCCCGCGCCTGTTCGCCGGCTTTCGGCCCGAACTGGCGGGCAAGACCGTGGCCACGGTGGGCTACGGCAATATCGGCCGGGCCGTCGCCGCCCGGGCCCGCGCCTTCGGCATGGCCGTCCATGCCGTGACCCGGCGGCCGCGCGACTTCGAGCCGGCGCCCGACTGGCTCGGCGGTATCGACCAGCTCGACGACATGCTGCCCAACGCCGATTTCGTCGTGGTCTGCTGCCCGCTGACCGCGGCCACGACCGGCATCATCGACGCCCGGCGGCTGGGCCTGATGACGACGTCGGCGGTGCTGATCAACGTCGGCCGGGGGCCGCTGGTCGACGAGGACGCGCTGTTCGCGGCCTGCCGCGACCGTGTCATCGCCGGCGCCGTGATCGATGTCTGGTACGGCTATGCCACCGTCGGCAACGAGGATGTGCCGCCCTCGCGGCATCCGTTCCACAGCCTCGACAACGTCGTGATGACGCCGCACCTCTCGGGCTGGACCGACGGCCTGATGCCGCGCCGCTTCGCCGTCATCATCGACAATATCGAGCGCCTGGCGGACGGCCGGCCGCTGCGCCATCAGGTCCATCCGGGCTAGGTGTGGAGCGTCAATAGGTTGTCCTCGGCCAGGCCGAGTCTGCTGATTGGTGTTTTAGCTTTCTCCCCACCATCATGGTCTGCGCGGCGTCGTGCTGTCGACAGGGCAGGAGCGCTGCGCGGCGCGATGTGGGGCATCGGGCAAGCAGCGCGACGCACCCCGTCGGCAGCACGGCGCCGCCCGAAGGGTCGCGCGCAGGCGCCCGCCCGCGGCGGCGCGGACCTCAACCGTAGTCCCACTACGCTTTTCGGCCCGCTCCT
>JANQKO010000471.1 GCA_028281075.1 Alphaproteobacteria bacterium
GAAAACGCCTATATTTAGGCTGCCGGAGATATCCGGCTATGGCGCTAAACGCCGTACGGAATAGACGTAGCGGACCCGGGGGCGGTACCCGGCGCCTCCACCATCAGCGCATTCGCCCGAATCGCAGCTTCCGCGGGGCAGCCCGCAGACAGGGTTAACAGGGCGTTGACGAGTGCGTTGCTGATGGGGGCGAAACAGGATCGACGCGCGTAATAAAGGTGCGGTTTGTGCCCGGCATGGTTCCGCCGTTATCGGGCCGTTTCTACAAGTGCCAACGACAACGAAATGGCGCTCGCTGCCTAATTGAACAGGTAAGCGCGGTTTCGGGGGGCACCGGGCAACAGAAGCCCCCCACTTGAGTTCTTACCCGCGTGCCGGTGCGCGGCTTACAGGGGATGGAGTGCGGCATGCCGAAGGACCTGATGGACTACAACCGGATGGTCGAAACCGCGCTTCGCAACGTCGTGCGCCAGGCGCTGGAGCGGGCCCGCGACGACGGGCTGCCCGGCGCCCATCATTTCTATCTGTCGTTCCAGACCGAGGATCCGGACGTCGTGCTGGCCGACCATCTGCGGGCCAAGTATCCGGACGAGATGACGATCGTCATTCAGCACCAGTTCTGGGGCCTGGAGGTCGAGGACGAGGCGTTCGAAATCACGCTCAGCTTCAACAAGGTGCACGAGCGGCTGCGCGTGCCGTTCCGGGCGCTGACCGGCTTCTTCGACCCCTCCGTGCAGTTCGGCCTGCAGTTCCAGCCGGCCGCCGGCGCCGGGGGCGGTGCCGCGAAACCACCGGCCGTGGTGCCGCAGCCCGGCCTGCCGGTCGCGAGCCCGGCGGCGCCGGCCGACGCGGAGGACGGCCCGGCGGCCGCGGACGAGGCGGCCGACGATGGTGCCAAGGTGGTGACGCTGGACCAGTTCCGGAAGAAGTGATCCCGGCCGCGAATTCCACAGCGCCGTTGAGGGGAGGCAACCGCCATGACCGACTTCGCCTATCAGGACATCTTTCCGCTGGCGGCCGACGCGACGCCGTATCGCAAGCTGACGGGCGACCATGTCGCGACGACGACCGTCAATGGCCGCACCGTGCTGGAGGTCGGGGGCGCGGCGCTGAGCGATCTCGCCTTCGAGGCCATGCGCGACGTCTCGCACCTGCTGCGGCCCGGCCACCTGCGACAGCTTCGCGGCATCCTGGACGACCCGGACGCCAGCGATAACGACCGCTTCGTGGCGCTGGAGCTGCTGAAGAACGCCAACGTCGCCGCCGGCATGGTGCTGCCGTCCTGCCAGGACACCGGCACGGCCATCGTCATGGGCAAGAAGGGCCAGTATGTCTGGACCGACGGCGACGACGCCGAGGCGCTGTCGCGCGGCATCCACAAGACCTATACCGAGACCAACCTGCGCTACAGCCAGATGGCGCCGCTGGACATGTATCAAGAGGTCAATACCGGCTCGAACCTGCCGGCGCAGATCGACATCTATGCCGAGCCCGGCGACCAGTACAAGTTCATGTTCATCGCCAAGGGCGGCGGCTCGGCGAACAAGACGTTCCTCTATCAGCAGACCCGGGCCGTGCTGCGGCCCGACAAGCTGCTAGCCTTCATCGACGAGAAGATCAAGACGCTGGGCACGGCCGCCTGCCCGCCCTATCACCTGGCCGTGGTGATCGGCGGCACCTCGGCCGAGATGAACCTGAAGACGGTGAAGCTGGCGAGCTGCCGCTATCTCGACGGCCTGCCGACGGCCGGCAACGAGAACGGCCAGGCTTTCCGCGACATCGAGCTGGAGGCGGAGGTGCACAAGCTGACGCAGTCCAGCGGCATCGGCGCCCAGTTCGGCGGCAAGTATTTCTGCCACGACGTGCGGGTGATCCGCCTGCCGCGCCACGGCGCCAGCCTGCCGATCGGCATCGGCGTGTCCTGCTCGGCCGACCGGCAGATCCTGGGCAAGATCAACACGGACGGCGTGTTCCTGGAACAGCTCGAGACCGATCCGGCGAAGTACCTGCCGGAGATCGAGGAGGGTTCGCTTGGCGGCGAGGTCGTGCAGATCGACCTGAACCAGCCGATGTGGGACATCCGGCAGAAGCTGAGCCAATACCCGATCAAGACCCGGCTCTCGCTCTCGGGCCCGATGATCGTCGCCCGCGACATCGCGCACGCCAAGTTCCAGGAGCGGATCGAGAGCGGCCAGGGCCTGCCCGACTACGCCAAGGACCACATGATCTATTACGCTGGCCCGGCGAAGACGCCGGACGGCATGGCCTCGGGCTCGTTCGGACCGACCACGGCCGGCCGCATGGACTCCTACGTCGATCTCTTGATGCGCCACGGCGGCGGCTTCATCAGCCTCGCCAAGGGCAACCGCAGCAAGCAGGTCACCGACGCCTGCCACGAACATGGCGGCTTCTATCTCGGCTCGATCGGCGGCCCGGCCGCGATCCTGGCCCAGAACTGCATCCGGAAGGTGGAGGTGCAGGAATATCCCGAGCTGGGCATGGAAGCGGTGTGGTGCATCGAGGTCGAGAACTTCCCGGCCTTCATCGTCGTCGACGACAAGGGCAACGACTTCTTCCAGAACGTCTGAATGTCGCAACCTATGCCAGCCGGGCCGCGTCTTCGGGCGCGGCCCGGCCGCGGATGTCACCGCCAAGACGCCAAGGCACAAAGAACAAACCTGTTTATCGGCGCTTCGTGCCAACAGTCTCTTTTGGTTCTTTGCGTCTTTGTACCGACCGGATGCGGCGCTCGATCGGCATCCACCTGCTGCCGCCGGAAGCGCGGTTCAGCGAACGGCCGGGCGGCTACATCTACCGGCGTTACCAGTAGACCGGCGATCCAGAGCTGAGCGAGAGCTTCTTTCCCATGACGGCGGGCGAAGACGGCTATCGCACGCCCTGGATCGACGAGTATTGCCGCAGCGGCCGGCGCCTGGCGGGCGCGGAAGCCGTCAGCGGTTGTCCAACTGCGCCCGCACCACGCCGAGTCCGAGCCGGGTGATCCGGTAGGGCCCGCCGTTCCGCGAGGCGATCAGACGCCGCCCCTTCAGGCGTTTGAACAGGCCGACATCGACGTCGGCGAGGCACCAGCCGTCGCGCGTGACGCACGACACCTCGATGATGCGGCGATTGCCGTCCCGCTCGAGCAGGACCGCACCGCCCTGGGCCAGCGCGTGCAGGACACGCTGCTCCCGTTTCGACACATTCATGGGAAAGCTCTGAGAACACGACAGACCGGTCCCGACGCAGCCCGCGCCGGGACGTGAACCGATGGTCACCCTGCCGGCGTCGGCAGGGTCTATCGGGCCTCAGAGATGATGGACATAAACACTCCGGTTCGACCGCCGCCGATATAGGCTATCGGCGACCGTCGATCAACCGCACGCGTGGAGGAACCTGATGACCGAGGATGGCGCGATCGACATCGCCGATGCCGTCGAGGCGGACCGGGACTGGCTGCTGGCGCTGAACCAGGCCTGCCTGCCGGCGGTGAGCAGCCTGGACAGGCCCGCGCTGGATGCCCTGCTGGCGGACGCGGCCGTGGCGCGCGTCGCCCGGATCGGCGCGGCCCCGGCCGGCGCGCTGATCGCGTTGCGCCCCGGCACGTCCTACGGCAGTGACAATTACCGCTGGTTCTGCGACCGGTTCGACGATTTTCTCTACGTCGACCGGGTGATGGTCAGCGAAACGGCGCGCGGCGGCGGGGTCGGCGCGGCGCTCTACGACGACATCGCCGGCATCGCCGCCCGCCTCGGCGTGCCGCGGGTCACCTGCGAGGTCAACGAGGAACCGCCGAATCCCGGCTCCATGCGGTTCCACGAACGGCACGGCTTCGGCAAGATCGAAAGCCGCGCCAGCGCCGGCGGCAGCAAACGCGTCGCCATGCTGGAACGGCCGGTCGGTTAGAGCGGGATGCTCCTGGTCGGACCGCGGCCGGTCTATTCGGCGGCGGCCTGAACGTCGGGGCCGTGCCAGTCGCGCACGAACGGGGCCGGGTCCGGCCGTTGCTTCACCGGCCCCTCGCCGGTGGGGGTGCCGACATAGATGAAGCCGATAATGGCGTCTTTCGGCGCCAGGCCGAGCGCCGCCTTGACATGATCGTCATAGCAGTTGGCGCCGGACAGCAGGATGCCGCCATAGCCCTTGGCGTGGATGGCGTTCAGCATGTTCTGCGACGCCGCGCCGGCGGCCAGGATCTGCTCGACCGGCGGCGCTTTCGGATGGTCCTCGACGATCTCGGCCAGGACCGCGATCAGCATCGGCGCCCTGAGCGGCTTGGCCCGCGCCTTCTCCAGGGTCTCGGCGTCGGCATCGGGCCCGCGCCGCGCCAGGGCCTCGGCATAGACGTCGCCCAGCCGTTGCCGCGCCTCGCCCCGAATGACCAGGACCCGCCACGGCCGGACGGCGCCGTGGTCGGGCGCGCTCATCGCCGACCGGAAGATCTCGTCCAGGTCGGCGGCGTCC
>JANQKO010000478.1 GCA_028281075.1 Alphaproteobacteria bacterium
CGGCCTCGGACATGCCCTGCAGCGCGTCGGCCGAGGCCTCGACCTCGGCCACGCGGTCGCGGTACTGGCGCACCACGTTGCGCGCCAGGTCGGGGTCGACCTGCTGCTCGCCCGCCGCCTTCTCGATGCTCTCGCCGATCTTGGCCAGCGACAGCGCCATCGCCCGATTGCGGATCGCCAGGTCGGCCGGCGACAGCTTGTCGAGGCCGAACATGGCCAGCACCGGCCGCATCGTCGTCGCGTTGACGAACAGCGTGAACAGCACGAAGCCGGTGACCAGCACGCCGATGAAGCGCTGCACCTCGGGCGCGACCGCGGCATTCTCCATCACCGCCAGGGCCAGCGCCAGCGAGACCGCGCCGCGCAGGCCGCCCCAGAACATCACCGTCTTGAAGGCCATGTCGACCCGCTGACCCAGCCGCAGTCCGTGCATCAGCGGGATCAGGCCATAGATCACCACGGCCCGGGCGGCGAAGGCGGTGACGATCAGAAGCCCGATCAACAGGACCTCTCGGCCGCTGATATCGGCCATGATGCTGGGCACGGCGAGGCCGACCAGCACGAAGATCAGCGAGTTGGCCCAGAAGCCGATCTGCTCCCAGGTCTCGGTCAGGATATGCCAGGTGTCGGGCGAGATCGTGGTGCGGCCGTAGGAGCCGACGACCAGCGCTGCCACCACCACGGCGACGACGCCCGATACATGCAGATAATGCTCGGCGATGATGAAGGTGAGATAGGCCAGGCTGATGGTCAGCGTCACCTCGACCAGCGGCAGGTCGCGCAGGCGGGCGATCACCGCGCAGACGGCCCGGGCGCAGAGGTAGCCGACGACGCCCCCGCCGACGAAGACCTTGATGAAGGTCAGGCCGCCGGAGACGACGCCGGTGTCCTCGGCGCCCAGCAGCATCGCCGCCAGGATCGTGAACATGACGATCGCCGTGGCGTCGTTGAACAGACTCTCGCCCTCGACCAGGATGGCGAGGCGCTTGGGCGCGCCGAGATCCTTGAAGATCGCCACCACCGCGACCGGGTCGGTCGCCGAGACGATGGCGCCCAGCAGCAGGCAGGCGATCAGGCCGACACCGGCGACGGCATCGAGGGTGTAGCCGACGATGAAGGTCGAGATCAGCAGTCCGGCCACGGCCAGGAACAGGATCGGCCCGATATCGTCGAGCAGGCGGCGCACGTCGATCGCCAGCGCCGCCTCGAACACCAGCGCCGGCAGGAACACGAACAGCACCGCCTCGGAGGTGATCTCGAAGCCTTCGAGCGCGCGCAGGAAATCACCGGCGGGGCCGATCCGCACCGCCTCGCCCAGCAGCGACACCGCGCCCAGGAGGCAGCCGACCACGGCCAGCAGAACCGTATAGGGGAAATTCAGCCGCCGGGCCGCGGGCAGCATCAGCACCGCCAGCGCCAGCAGGCCAGCCAGCCCCAATACCGTCGCCCATAACTGCCCCATCGGCGTCCGTCCCCGCCCAGCGCGCCGCCGGCGGCCGAGCGTCGCGGCGGCGTCGCCGCCAGCTTAGCAAATTCCGATCGGGAACAGGCGACGACCGCCCAACCACGGTCATACCGGCGCAGGCCGGTATCCACGGGAATCCGATGGCCGGCGCGACCAGGGGGTGGCGGCGGGCCGGTCGGGAGACGTCCCGCGCTAGCGCCGCTTGGCGCCGGCGATCAGGGCGACGTTGCCATGCAGGTGCAGCACCGCCATCGACAGGCCGGCGCTGGCGAACCAGTCGAAATAGTCGCCCAGCGCGGCCGGCCGGTTGGTGTTGCCGAGGTCGTCGACATAGGCCTCGAAACTGTCGGCCGTGCGCATGCCGTCGCCGTGCAGCCGCTCGATTCGCCGCCAGATCGTCTGCTGCGGCGGGAACAGCTCGGCCTCGGTCAGCCGCAGCCGGTCGTAGAGCAGGAAATAACCGCCATCGCTCATATGCTCGACCGCCCAGGCGATCACCGACTGCTTGGCGGAATCGCTGAGGTCATGAAAGGTCAGCGCCGAATAGACGATGCGGAAATAGGCCCGCGGCAGGTCGATCTCCGAGGCGACCATCAGATCACCCTCGACCGAGCGCCAGCGGTCGCCGTATTTCGCCAGGTTGCCGGCCGCCTCGGCGAGCGCCTTCGCCGACACGTCGACACCGGTGATCTGCAGATCGGGCCGCTTCGCCAGGATCAGATCGGCGACATAGCCGCCGCCGCAGCCCAGGTCGACCAGGCGGTCCCCCTGAACCGTCTGCTCGGCCACGATCGTTGCCAAAATGTCGAGTTGCTCTGCCCGCGTCGGATGACGCTGAATGGGATCGTCCATCATGTACCGCCTTGCCGAGCCCGAACCGCGCTCGCCCTCAATATAGCATTTCGGCGGCGCTTCTTCAGCAGCGCGGCGTCGAAAAATCGGCGATCCGGCGATTTTCGCCGGCGGCGCGGCGCCGATCTACTTTTCCGTCATCGTCCAGACGCCGTCCCAGTCCGGGCCGGGCGGATGCGCGCGGTAGTGGTCGCAGCGATCGAGATAGATCCGCGAGGGCTGGTCGTCCGGACAGACCTCGAGCGCCCGGCGGAACCGGGCGGCGGCCTCGTCCCAGGCCGCGGCACGGTATTTCGACAGTCCGTCGGTATAGGCCGCCAGCACCTCGCGCAGGCGCGGAAAGGTCTCGTCGTTGTGATAGTCCAGCGCCTCGAACACCGCGACCGGCTGGTCCTTGCCCTTGACCCGGATCAGGTCGATCTCGCGCAGCAGCGCGCCGTTGGTCATGTCGCGCACGGTATGCTCGCTCAACAGAATGCCGCAGCCGTAATACTTGGTCGCCGATTCCAGCCGCGCCGCCAGGTTCACGCTGTCGCCGACGACGGTGTATTCCATGCGCCGCGGCGAGCCGATGCTGCCGGCCACGACGATGCCGGTGCTGATGCCGATGCCGATGCGGATCGGCGGCCGGTCGCCGGCGGCCCGCCGCGCGTTCAGCCCACGCAGCGCAATCATCATGTCGTTGGCCGTCCGGACCGCGTCGTCGGCGTCGCGCGGCCCGTCGAACGGCGCCCCGAACAGCGCCATGATCGCGTCGCCGATATATTTGTCCAGGATTCCGCCATGCTGGAAGATGGCATCGACCATCTCGGCGAAATACTCGTTCAGCATGGCCACCGTCTCGCGCGCACCAAGCGATTCGGACGAGGAGGTAAATCCGCGCACGTCGGAGAACAGGATCGAGACCTTCTGGTCCTTGCCGCCCAGCGCCGCCTCGCCGCCGGCCAGAAGCTGGTCGGCGACCTCCTTGCTCATGTAGCGCGCCATGGTGGTCTTCACGCGCTTCTCGGATGTGATGTCCTCGATGATCAGCATCGAGCCGATATGCTCCTGCTCGAGGCCGATCAGCGGCACCACGGTCAGGTTCATCGACTTCGTCTCGCCGTCCGCCAGCAGGAAGTCGGCGTCGACCGCGATATCCTCCTGTCCGGTTTGCTCGACCCGGTCCAGGCTGTCGAGAATCCAGGCATTGGCGTCGCGGCAGAGCTCGGCCGCCGTACGGCCGACCAGGGCCTCCTGCGTCAGCCCGACCAGCCGGCAGGCGGTCTCGTTGGCGGTCACGACGCGGCGTTCGTTGTCGAGCGTGATCAGGCCGTTGCT
>JANQKO010000491.1 GCA_028281075.1 Alphaproteobacteria bacterium
GCGCCGTTTCGCGCTCGCCTAGGCTGGGGGCCGGCGAGGAGGTCCGCCGACCGAACCGTGAATTGGAGACCGCTGCGAGGGACAGCCGTCGTTTGTTAGGCGTGCGAGGTTGTCATGTTGAACGGCTGCCGAACCGAAATCCCTGGCGAAACACAATTCCGAATGCGACGGGCCGGAAGCCTCGTCGCCGGCGCCGTCCTGGCCGTGCTGGCCCTCCCGGCGGCGGCCGAGCCGATTTTCATGGGTCTCGGCTTCCTTGACGGCAGTTTTTCCCAACGGAGCGAGGCGGCGGCGATTTCCGCCGACGGCACGACCGTGGTCGGTACCGCCGGTTCCTCGCCGGTCGCCGGTGTCGTCGGGACGTCCTTCCGCTGGACGATCGAGACCGGCATCGTCGATTTGGGCACGCTTGGCGGCGATAGACCGCGAAGCCGCCCCCTGGGGGTCTCCGCCGACGGCGGCACCGTGGTCGGTTTTTCAACGACGCCCACGAGTCAGGGAGAAGCCTACAAATGGACCCTGTCGGACCCCGCCACCGGCGCCGGCAGCATGGTCGGGCTCGGCGACCTGCCAGGCGGGCCGTTCAGCCCCCGACCCGGTCCGATAGACCGGAACTTCAGAAGCCAGGCCACGGCGATCTCCGACGACGGTGGTGTCATTCTCGGCTCCGGAACCGACGATACCGGCACCAAGGGGGCGTCATTCAACGGTGGTCCGTCCGATCTCGGTATCGGCGACGTGATACCGCAAGCCATTTCGGGCGACGGCCGGTCGTTCGTGGGCACCACCGCGAACGACGCCTTCGACGGCCGGGCCGAAGCCACCCTGTTCAGCGGCGGCGCGCGGCTCCTGGGCGTGCTGCCAGGCGTGCTCGCGAGCAGTCAGGCGCTGGACATCTCGCAGGACGGCAGCACGGTCGTCGGCCAGTCCAACAGACGGGCCGCGGGGACAGGCGCGCGGGAGACGGAGGCGTTCCGCTGGACGGCGGAGACCGGCATGGTCGGCCTCGGCGACCTGCCCGGCGGCGACTTCGACAGCCGTGCCTTCGCCACCTCGGGCGACGGCTCGATCGTCGTCGGCGAAAGCGAAACCAGCAGCGGCGGCGCGACCCGGGCCTTCATCTGGGACGAGACCAACGGCATGCGCGACCTGAAGCAGGCGCTGCGCGACGACTTCGGTCTCGGCACGCCCGGCTTCACGCGGCTGAACGAGGCGACCGGCATTTCCGCCGACGGCCGGGTGATCACCGGCTCCGGCGTCAATTTCAGCAATCGGCTCGAAGCCTGGGTGGTGATCCTCGACCCGCTGACGCCTGAGAGCAACGAGTTCATCTGGGCCGGCGCCTGCGGCACCTCGTTCTGGCACGACACCTGCCAGCTCAACGGCGAGACCGTGACGAACTGGCGAAACTCCGTCGGCGACCCCACGATCGCCGCGCCGGGCACCGGCGGTCCGGCGGTCGATGTCGTCCGCATCGACAATGCCGCCGTCAGCCTGCAGCAGCAGCAGCCGGCCGACATCCAGTCGATCCAGGCGACGGGATCGCTCGCCGTGCAGGCGGCCTTGCGCATCGCCGCGGATTCCAGCGTGCGGCGCCTCACCGTCAACGCCGACCTCGCCACCGACGGCGCCCTGAACCTGGACAGCCAGAAGGACATCCTGGAGCCGGCGACCGACCGGTGGCTGGGCGGGACGATTTCCGGCGACGCCGCCAGCGTCGCGGCCGGCGGCAGCAGGCTGGTCGTCGGGCCGCGGGCCATCTTCGAGATATCGGGCGGCGACAAGAGCTTGAACACCAACCTGATCGCGCGCGGCGGCGGCCAGGTGGTACAGCTCGACGGCCAGCTCGGCATCGGCAACGGCGCGCATCTGGAGATCGAGGCCAACGCCGCGTACCAGATCGTCGACGGCGGCATCGCGTCGGGGGAAGCCATCGTCAATGCCGGCCGGTTCGCCAAGGTGGCGGACGAGAACGGCGAGGGGGCGGCCCAGGTCACCATCGACGCCGACGTCGTCAACAACGGCGGCCGTATCGAGACCGAGATCGGCCGGCTGACCTTCACCGGCCGCAACACGCATAACGGCGGCGAATACCGGGCCGGCGACGGCGCGACGCTGGAGCTGCTGGACGGCGTGACGGAAGTGACCGGCCCGCTCGACGCGAGCGGCGCCGGCAACCTGGAACTGAACGGCGGTTCCTACACGGTGAAGCCCGGCGCCGAGGCGACCTTCGATTTCAACGGCGATGTCGGCGTCCTGCTGAACAACGTGCTGCTCGACGCGCGGGGCCGGCTGACCAACCAGGGCCGCATGACCTTCCGCGAAGGCGCCATTGCCGGCGGCACCGTCGACAACGGCACCGTGACCGGCGGCGTCGAGAACGCGACCGGCGGACGTTTTCAGATTCAGGAACAGGGTGGCGCGAAGACCCTGCAAGGCGTGCTGCAGAATGCCGGCACCATCGAGCATCAAAGGAACGCCGATCTTCTCGTCGACGGCGGCCGCGTCATCAACCGGGCCGGCGGCGAATATACGCTCGCCGGGCGATCGCGCATCAGCGGCGGCGGCGCCTTCGACAATGCCGGCGGCACGCTGCGCGTCAACGCGCCTGGCGTCATTTTTGAGGGGCCGATCATTTCGACCGGCTTCAACATGTCGAACGGCGGCCGGTTGATCGTCGAAGAGGGCTTTCTGGAGTTGCGGGGCGCGGGCAACCATCAGGGATCCGGCGTCTTCGACACCCGCGACAGGGCCGGAGACCTTGTTAACACGGGTGGCCTGTCATTCGTCGGCGATCAGACCTTCAATGGCGATTTCCGGCTCACCGGCACTGGCGCTACAGACATCGTCAACGCTTTCAACATCCAATCCGGGACCGTCACCGCCGACATGATCGGCCCGTCCGGGAATGTCAGGATGAGCTTTGGCCAGGCGGCCACCGGCAATCCGTCGATCAACGCCACCGGCGGCACTTTCGTAAACAAAAGCCAGTTTTTCTTTTCGCGCGGCAGCCTGACCGGTGGCCTCGCCACCGACAGCGGCAGCATCAACGGCTTCGAGAACCAGGGCGGTACGGTTTCGATCACCACCTTCAACAACAGATTTGTGAAGATCGCCGACGGCGTGCTGAGGAATGTCGGCGCCAGCTCGGGCGCGGGCCGCATCGTGCAGGAGGGCGACCTCGACGTCGTCAACGGCTTCATCCTGAACGACGCTGGCGGCGTCTACGAATTACGCATTGGCGAGATCGGCCGGGCGGCGAATCCGGACACGTCGGGCGCCTTCCGCAACCGCGGCGGCAGGCTGAAGAAAACCGGCGGCGGCAACGCCGACATCCGCATCGGCTTCGAGATGAGCGGCGGCGAGGTGCAGGTCGAGGCCGGCATGCTCAGCTACACGGGCGCGGTCAGCCACACCGGCGCCGGCCGATACACGATCAGCGAAGGCGCGTCGCTGACGTTCCAGCATAACGGCGAAAATTTCTTCCGAGGCGACTACCGGATCGACGGCCAGGGCACTGCCGAGCTGATCGGCGGCCGCGATCTGAAGACCGAGGGCAGTCTCGTCATCGATCTGAACGGCCCGGGCAAGTTCGTCTTCGACGGCAGCATCATCGGTGGCTTCGGCGACGGCGGCACCGCCCTGGTCAATCAAGGCAATGTCGAATGGAAGGGCGGCGTCTTCGGTCTGTTCAAGAACGACGGCGGCCATATCGACATCGTCGCCGGCGGCCTCAACAGGAAACAGATCTTCGATGTCTTCGAAAACACCGGCACGATCGACCACGCGACGGACGCCACCGTGACCCTCACCGGCGCCGGCGGCCGGCTGATCAATGCCGGCACCTACAATCTGCATGGCATCCTGGCCGGCAATCCCGCCACGCCGGGCGCCATCGAAAACCGGCGCGGCGGCGTCTTCAAGCTGGCCGCCGAAAACGTGGTCCGCACCTTCCGGGGCGATGTCGACAATGCCGGCACGGTCGAGGTCGCCAAGGGCAGCACGCTCAACCTGCGTGGCGACGTGGCGCAGTTCGGCCGGAACCTGCTGCTGGATTTCGAGCTCGACGGCGGCACCTGGATCGCCCATGACGGCGCCCTGATCCGGCTGGAGGAAAACGTCGACCGGGTCGTCGCCAGCAGCGGCAGCGTCATCATGCACGGCAGCGGCCGGCTCGGCATCATCCCGGACGCCAGCAACGCGACCAACCAGGATTTCACGAATAACGGCCTGTTCTCGCTGAAGGAGAACGCCGTGTTCGATACCTCGGCGGATTTCGTCAACAACGCCACGCTGAGCATCGATGCCACCAGCACGCTGAACGTCAACGGCCAGTTCGAGAGCAACGACGGCGCGGTGAACTTCATCAACGGCATGCTGACGACGACGGATCTCGACGTCGACGGCGGTCGTTTCGGCGGCACCGGGACCATCAACGCCCGGACCTTCAACAATCTCGGCGCCCTGGTCGGGCCGGGCGCCTCGCCGGGCATCCTGGAGATCACCGGCGACTACAACCAGTTCGTCGACGGCCTGCTGGAGATCGAGATCGCCGGCACGCTGGTCGGCGGCGAATACGACCAGTTGCGGGTCGGCGGCACGGCGACGTTCGCGGCCGGGACCGGCATCCTGATCCGGCTGCTCGACCCGGCGGACTTCGACAGCATCGCCAATCCGTTCCTGCCGTCGGTCGGCGACATCTTCGACATCGTCGTGGCCGAGACCATCGTCGTGCCGGACCCGGCCGATCTGATCGGCCTGTTCGACTTCAGCCTGCTGCCGACCGGCGTGGTGTTCGCGCCCATGCTGATGGACTGGGAAGGCCGCGCGGACGTGCTGCGGCTGCTGGTCGAGGCGGCCCCGACCGCCGCCGCCGTGCCCGAGCCACCCGCCGGCCTGGTGCTGGTGGTCGCGCTGGCCGGCATCGCCTGGACCCGCCGCCGGCGGGCTTGAGGGAACGGCTGGCCGCCGTGCTAACGTTCGAACGGCCACCAGCGCGCCGGCGTCGCGATCGCCTCGGCCAGCGCGCGGCCGCTCTGCCAGGCCGCCTCGACCCGGCCGGCGAGGCACCAGTCGCCGCAGGCGCCGATGCCGGTGGCCTTGTCATAGAGATAGTCTTCCTGCAGCGGCTGGCGGACGGCGGCAAAGCGCCAGCGGCAGCCGGCGGTGAAGGCCGGCTGGCGCGGCGGCAGCCCGGTGACGCGCCAGAACTCGGCCAGCATCGCCGCGACGACCGCGTCCTCGGGATCGTCGAAATGCGCCTCGCTCCAGTCATAGCCGGCGTGCAGCACCAGGTTCTCGCCGGCCGGCCGGCCCGGCTTGCTGCTGTCGCGGGCGAACCACTGAATGTCGGCGTCGCTGACGAAGGCGGCGTCGTAGGTCAGCTCCAGCGGCGCGTCGAACGAGACCGCCACCGCCCAGCACGGCGACATGCGCACCTTGTCGAGCCGCTCGGCCAGGTGGCCGGTACCGTTCAGCAGCGGCCGCGCCTCCGGCGCCGGGATCGCCAGGGCGACGTGGTCGTAGTGGTTCACGTAGGCGCCGCTGTGGTCCTGGACCCGCCAGCCGCGCCCCGGCTCGTGGCGCAGGCCGCCGATCTCGGTCTGCGCGTGCAGGCCGATCCGTTCGCCGTAGCGGTGCACGATCTCGTTCATCGACGGCACGGCGACATAGCGCCTGGTGCCGTCCTCGATGCGCTGCACCTTGCCGTTCTCAAGCATGACGATGTCGCCGGTCCAGACTTCCGCCCAGCCCTGCTCGACCCAGTCCTCGACCCGTTCGGCGAACGCGTCCGACACGGTGGTGAAATACTGCGCGCCGAGATCGAACTGCGCGTGGTCGAACCGGTGGGTGCAGATCCGGCCGCCGGCATTGGGTCGCTTCTCGAACACGGTGACGCGATAGCCGGCCCGCATCAGGTTGACGGCGCAGCTCAGGCCCGCCGTGCCGGCGCCGACGACGGCGACGGTCCGGCTTTCGGCCGAGGCGCGCAGGCGATAGCGCGCCGGCAGCATAAAGCCCAGGACGAAACCGATGGCCATGGCCGTTGTCGGACCCAGCAGGCGGAAGGCGGCGATCGGCAGGCCGCCATAGTCCGTCGCGTCGGGCGGCACGGCGAGCCACATGGCCAGGATCGAGGCGAGCAGCGTCATCACCGCCTGGATCGCCGCGTCCACCAGCCGCCGGCCGCCGAACTCGCGGGTCCAGTCGCCGAGGATGGCGAAGCACAGCGCGGTGGCCATGCTGACCAGGCCCCAGGGCAGCACCTGGCCCGCGTCCTTCAGTTGCCAGTCCGGATTGAGCAGGCTGAAGATCACGCCGACCAGCGATCCCAGGCCCCAGCCCTGCAGCGCGATCAGCAGGTAGGCGACGAAGCGCTGGTCGCCGCTGATCACGCCGCTGCCCTTGGCCAGCAGGTCCGGCAGCACCCAGTACTTGATCACCAGGGCGCCGCAGATCACCGATGTGTGCATGATCGCGGCCGGCAGCGCCCAGCCGATGAAGGTCAGCAGGATCCGGCCCTGGTCGATATCGTCGCGGCCGCCGAAGAAGTCGAGCTCGTTCGCCAGCAGCCAGGCCGCGAGGCCGGTGAACACGGTGACCACCGCGATCAGAACGCTGGCATAGAGCGGCGCGTAGAAATCGAACCGCGCGTGCTGCCGCTTCAGCCGGAAGCCCAGCCAGCCGAGCCGTTCGTAGGCGGCATGCTCGGTACGCTCGCAATAGAGCACGGCGCAGCAAAGAAAGCGGACCAGGCGCTCGTAGGCGTCCGAGAGGCGGTCGTCCATCAGCCGGTTGACGGCCTCGTCGGCGCGCGGATCGGCCTGGCCGTTCCCGCCCGCCTGGCCGTCGGCGACCGGCCGCGGCGCGGCGGCGAGCAGGAAGGGCCTGAGCGCCTCGACCCGTTTCAGCACCGAGCGCAGATTGTCCTGGTGATTGCGCAGGAAGACCTTGAAGTCGCTGCTCTGCTCGGCCCAGGCGTCCATCTTCCGGCTCAGGTAGCGCAGCCGCACGTATTTCGCCATCGGCGTGTCCGGCGTCGACAGCGCGGCGTCGACCGGGGCCGGGTCGTCGAATTCGCCGCGCACCGCCTGATACGACTGGTTGCGGTTGATCCGGTAGTCGACCGACAGCACCTCGGCGGCCAGGCCCTGGGCCTTGAAGGGGATCGCCGCCAGCTTGTGCAGGCGGGCGCGCAGTTTGCCGTCGATGTCCCGCAGGCCGCGGACCGACGGCAGCATGATGGTCAGCACGGATGCCGCCCAGGTCGGCGCCGAGGCGGTGATCTTCGCCTTCTCCTCGTCGCTGACATCCAGCGCGACGAAGAACTGGCCGAAGAACTCGCGCAGTTCTTCGTTGCCGGCGATCACGATCAGCAGCACATAGACCAGCGCCGAGACGCCGGCATAGACCAGCGCGAAGGCGTAATAGCGGAACACCGTGGTGAAGGCGCGCGCCGGACCGACCGGGTCGGTGTCGTTGTAGACGTCGGCGACGAAGCCGATGGCCGGCTGGTTGAACCGGATGAAGGCATAGACGATGACGACGGTCATGCCCGCCCAGAACACCGGTTCGTGCAGCCACTCGGAAAGCGTCGTGGCGAACGGCATCATCGCACCACTCCTCGTCCCCGTCGTTCAAGACAGTCGGGTGCCGCCCTGGTATTCGTCAGGTTGTCTTGTCTTTCGCCCTCAACTCGCAAGTATTGCCAAATACTAGCATCCAGCCGGGGGCGTGCCCACGTGTCGGGGAATTGACGAACGACCTGGATTCTGGTGCCGGGGCCAGGTCGGGGCTGTGAAGTCGATCACAAGCCGGGTTGCCGTGAACATGAACCGGCGCCACGGTGGTCGGATTGCCTGTCCCTTGGTGTCTTGGCGCCTTGGCGGTGAACCCGTCTTTTTTGTCCGGTCGAGTCGGATTCGAAAAGGCGGGCGGCGGCCTTCTAGGCCGCCCGCAGCAGGCTGACCGTGGCGACCGGAAACAGCAGGCCCAGCAGCAGGAAGGTGAGCGGGCCGCCGCGCCGGATGAACGCGGCGATCAGCAGGGCGGCGCCGGCGGCCAGGACCGCGGCCCAGGCGGCGATCAGCGACAGCGTGAGCTCGATGGATACCGCCAGCGCGGCATGGAGGTCGTCGGCGACGACATCGAGAGACAGCCGGTTCAGGATCTCGGCGGTGACGACCGTGTAGCCGTACATGCCCAACATGATGTCCTGCAGCGAGATGGCGGTCAGCACCAGGATTGTCGCCGCGCTGCCCAGGAAGGCATGGCCGAAGCGTGTCGCGAACGGCAGCGCGGTGGCAGCGGGCGGACCGCCGGTCGGATCGTCGTCGCCGGTCACGGCCGCCGGATCAGCGCGCGTCCATCAGCCGCCGCATGGCGTCGAGCTGGCCGTCGGGGAAGCCGAGATCCGATTCCGTCGTGCGGAAGGTGACGCGGGTGGCGCCCAGCGCCCGCCATTGCGCGATCAGGTCCAGCCATTCCTGCGGTCCGCCGGCATGGGCAAAGACCGTGGCGTCGACACCGATTTCGGCCGGGTCGCGGCCGGCCTCGGCCGCGCTCTCGCGCAGCAGGTCGAAGTAGCGCCGCACCTCGTCGTCGGGCGCGGCCCGGGAATAGACGAACCAGCCGTCGGCCAGGCGGCCGGTCCGGCGCACGGCGGGCGGGCTCATGGCGCCGAACCAGATCGGGATCGGCCGCTGCACCGGTTCCGGGTTCAGGCCGGCGTCGGCGAAGTCGTGCCATTCGCCCGCGAAGGTCACCAGGTCCTCGCACCAGAGCCGCCGCATCACCGCGACCTGCTCCTCCATGCGCCGGCCGCGGTTGCGGAAATCCATGCCCAGCGCGTCGAACTCGACCTCGTTCCAGCCCAGCCCGACACCGAGGCGCAGCCGGCCGCCGCTCAGCACGTCGATCTCGGCCGCCTGCTTGGCCACCAGCACGGCCTGGCGCTGGGGCAGGATCAGGATCGCGGTGGCGAGCTCGATCTTCGTGGTCAGGCCGGCGAGGAAGCCCATCAGCGCGAACGGCTCGTGAAACATGAAGTCGCGGGTGTAGAGCCTGGCGAATTCGGGCCCCCGCGGCGTGCCGGCGCCCAGCACGTGGTCCGGCATCGAGATATGGGCGAAGCCCATCGCCTCGGCCGCCTGGGCGAAGTCGCGGATCACGATCGGGTCGCGGCCGATCTCGGTCTGCGGGAACGAGATGCCGATCTGCATGGCTGCCTCCCTGGCCCGGCTTTTGCGCCTTCTCCGGGGCCAGCCTATCATGCCGGTCGGGCAAGCAACGAATGGGAGGAACGGCATGACCGGCCGCGTGCAGGACAAGGTTGCCATCGTCACCGGCGGCTGCTCGGGCATCGGCCGCGCCACGGCGCGGCGGCTGGCCGAGGAGGGCGCAAAAGTCGCGATCACCGACATCAACCAGGCGGCCGGCCAGTCGGCGGCCGACGAGGTCGGGCACGGGACCGTCTTCATGGCGCATGACTGCCGCGACGAGCAGGGCTGGGACGAGGTGGTGCGCGGCGTCGTCGAGCGCTTCGGCGGCCTCGACATCCTGGTCAACTGCGCCGGCATCCTGGGCACCGGGCCGACGCGCGATCCCATGGAGACCACGCTGGAGGAGTGGCGGGCGATCCAGGGCGTCAACATGGAAGGCACCTTCCTCGGCTGCAAGGCCGCGATCCGGGCCATGGTGGCCGGTGGCGGCGGCGGCTCGATCGTCAACCTGTCGTCGGTCGCCGGCCTGATCGGCACGCCGCTCTGGGCCTATGGCGCCAGCAAGGGCGGCGTCCGGCTGCTGACCAAGTCGGTGGCGCTCTATTGCGCCCGTAAGGGCCATAAGGTGCGCTGCAACTCGATCCATCCCGGCCTGATCGACACGCCCATGGGCGACCAGGTCCTGAACTGGCTCTACGACGACCCGGCCAAGGGACTCGCCGATCGCGAGCGCCTGGTGCCGCTGGGCGAGGTCGGCAGGCCCGAGGACGTGGCCCATGCCGCGCTCTACCTGGCCTCCGACGAATCGCGCTACGTCACCGGTGCCGAGCTGGTGGTCGACGGGGGCTATACCATCTATTAGCGTATTTTGGGCCTGTGGCGCCGGCTGGCGCCATGAAAGGGGACGTTAAGCAACTTGCGATAACAATTTGCGGCAGATTTTCCTTCCGTCCGCAAATCCGGGGATCAGCGCGTGGCCCTACGCTTTCGCTATCTACTGGCGGTCGCGTTCATAGCCGTCGCCCTCATACCCGAGCTGTTCCTGAGCGCCTGGTTTCAGCGCGCGGCGTTCGACAACGAGATGGCCGCGGTACGCGAGAAGCATCTTTTGCTGGCCAGCAACATGACCGCGGCGCTGGAACGCTACGCGAAGGATGTCGAGGCCACCTTCGAGATGCTGTCCGCCACCGCGGTCGCGGGGTTGCCGCTGGACAGCGCCGTCGAGCTGGCCGGACAACTGGGCCTCCGGCACTTCTGCCTGATCGGTGACGACGGGCGGATCGAGCGGCGACTGGACCTGAACGGCGAGACCGCGACCTCGCTCGACCCGGACGTCCTCGAACGGCTCCGGGCGCGGGCCGACGGCGGCCGGCTGTTCGGCCCCGTCGTCGCCGACGCGGCCGGCCGGCCGACGATCAACCTGGTCCACCGTCTGGCCGACGGCCGGATCGCCTTCGCCCGGTTGTCCACGGATTACTTCATCCGCCTGCAGCAGGCGATTGCCTTCGGGCGCAAGGGTCATGCCGCGATCGTCGACCATCAGGGCAACCTGCTGGCCCACCCCAATCCGGATTGGCATGCGAGCCGCAAGAACATCGCCAAGGTCGAGCCGGTGCGCCGCATGATGCGGGCCGAGACCGGCGTGACGACATTCTTTTCGCCGGCCATGCAGCGCGACATGGTGTCGGGCTTTACCAGCGTGCCCGGGGTCGGCTGGGGCGTGATGGTGCCGCAGCCGATCGAGGAGCTCGAGGAGCGGGCCGCCGAGGTGCAGCGGGGGGCGCTGGTGGTCATGCTGATCGGCCTGATCACCGCGGGCATGGTGTCATGGCTGATCGCGGGCCTGCTGATGCGGCCGATCGATGCCGTGGTGGGCGCCGCGCGGCAGATCGCCCGGGGCTGCCTGACCGCCCGCGTGCCGGCGGGCTCGCGGACGACGCCGCTGGAGTTCCGGCAGCTCTCGAACGGCTTCAACGCCATGGCCGAGCGGATCGAGACCGATCAGAAGGTCATGCGCTCGGCCCTGTCCGAGGCCCAGCTCGCCAACCGCACGAAGTCCGAGTTCCTCGCCAACATGAGCCACGAATTCCGGACGCCACTGAACGCCGTGATCGGCTTCTCCGATACCATGCGGCAGCAGGTCCTGGGGCCGCTGGGCAATCCGCGCTATCGCGAATATGTGGACAATATCCACTATTCGGGACAGCACCTGCTGGCCATCATCAACGACATCCTCGATCTGTCGAAGATCGAGCCCGGCCGTCTCGAGATCGAGGACGACGTCTTCGATATCGCCGGCATGATCGAGGAAGCGCTGATCCTGATCCGGCCGCGCGCGGCCGAGGCCGAGCTTTCCGTCAAGGTCGACGTCGCTCCGGGCCTGCCGCCACTGCGCGCCAGTAAGGTCAAGCTGAAGCAGATCCTGATCAACCTATTGGCGAATGCCGTTCGATTCACGCCGGCCGGTGGCCGCGTCAGCCTGCGTGTCGACCATGCCGGCGACGGCGGTCTGCGGATTCGGATCAGCGATACCGGCATCGGCATGACGGCCGACGAGATCGCGCTGGCGCTGCAGCCGTTCGCCCAGGTCGACAGCAAGCTGAGCCGGAAATACGAGGGCACCGGCCTGGGTTTGCCGCTGGCCCGGCGGCTGATCGAACTACATGGCGGGCGCCTCGAGATCGCCAGCCAGCCCGACAGCGGTACCACGGCCGACGTCTTCGTGCCGGCCGACCGGATCGTGCTGCGCGACGCCGCCGAGTAGCGACACCCGCGGCGGCAAACACGCAAAAGGAGAATGACGGTACCGGATCGATCGGATCGGTTAACGTCTTGATAATGGTTGCCACCGATTATCGGCCGCTCGGGCATGGGTCGCGGTCCGTGATGGCTGCCCGTCGGGAACCGCCGCATGACGATCTACGGTCCGTCCAGGGAAGAAGACCTGCTGGAGGCTTGGCAGCACGCCAAGGGCATCCAGGACATCTACAACAAGTACGAGATGCCGAACTTCGTCAGCGACAACATGATTGCGCTGAACCGAAGCCTGTCGTTCGTCCATGACCGGAAGTTCTTCCAGACGTTCCAGGAATTCGCGGCCGACGACGCGGATTTCGCCAAGCTCTGGCGGCTGCATACCTATTGCTGGGCCGGCCGGTCGGCCCTGTCGGTCGACGGCGATTTCGTCGAATGCGGGGTCTATAAGGGGTTCTACTCGTCGGTTCTGGTGCGCTACCTCTCGTTCGCCGATATTCCGCGGCAGATGTATCTCTACGACACCTTCGAAGGCCTGCCCGAGGCGCAGAGCAGCGCCCAGGAACGCTTGGCGACCAATCCCTACTATGACTGGGAGGGCACCCACGACGAGGTCGTGAAACGGTTCGCCGATTTTCCCAACGTCCATGTCATCAAGGGCACGGTGCCGGAGATTCTGGAGCAGCGGTCGCCGGCGCGGATCGCGCTGCTGCATCTCGACATGAACGCGGCCATGGCCGAGACCGGGGCGCTCGACCTGCTGTTCGACCGGGTGTCGGACGGCGGCATCGTGCTGATGGACGATTTCGGCCGCTACGACCTGCCCGGCCTGTTCGGCGCCCTTTACAACTGGATGCTGGACCGCGGCTGTCCGGTGCTGGAACTGCCGACGGGCCAGGGCCTGGTGATCAAGCGCGCGCGGCGGCCCGGCTGACCCGGCCGGCGGGGCGGTCAGCCGCCGGGCAGGGCCGTCGGGATCGTGCCGTCCATGACCGCGACATCCTTGCGGTAGCGCCAGAGCGTGAACAGGCCGAACGGGCCGACATTGCGCTCCTCGAGCAGGCGCAGCCGGCTGTCGGCGAACAGGACGTCGGCGGTCAGATCGGAATGCCAGCCCAGCAGCCGGCAGGCGGGCGCGAACAGGCGTTCGGCCACGGCCATGGGACCGCTGTCCCGGGCGACGTGGTTGACGACGATGAGCTGTCCGCCGGGGGCGCAGACCCGTTCCAGCTCTTGCCAGACGCCGCGCGGATCGGGCACGGCGGTCATCACATACATGGCGACCACGGTATCGAACTCGCCGTCGGCGAAGGCGAGTTGGGCCGCGTCCATCTCCAGGATGCCGCGCATGTTGTCCAGGCGCGCGGCGCGCCGGCGCGCCTTTTCCAGCATCTCCGCGCTCAGGTCGATGGCGGTGATTTCGGCGTCGGGCCCGTAAAGCGGCAATGACAGGCCCGTCCCGACGCCGACCTCGAGGACCTTGCCGACATGTCCGTTGACGAGCGAGACCGCCTGCTTCCGGCCGGCCGTGGCCACGGCGCCGAAGGCGATGTCGTAAACGGGCGCCCACCAGGCGTAGGCCCTGCGAACGGATTGGCGATCTATGGAACTCACTCCTGCAATACGGGGACGCCCCCTTGGTTTATGACAGTCATCCTACATTAAATGGTGCCGATATCCGCAACCCCGGTCCCGCAGATGTCACCGGCCGCCATGGCGTCGGCCGATGCCGTACAGCGCGTGGCCGACCAGCGCCGCCAGCAGGACGGCGCCGCCCAGCAGGGTCCCGTCGCTCGGCCGTTCGTCGATCACCAGCCAGACCCAGACCGGCCCGAAGACGACCTCGGTCAGCGACAGCAGCGCCAGCTCGGCGGCCGGCAGGTGGCGGGCGCCCCGGGTGAAGACGCTCAGGCCGGCGGCGATGATCGCGGCGCCGTAGAACGCGCAGAGCCCGAGATCCCACGGGCTGATGGCGAACCCCCGGCCCTGGCCGGCGATGACGAACGCGGCGACGGCGGCGCTCATGAAGCCGCCGAGGCAGACCGCCGGCAGCATGTCGGTGCCGCGGCCCTGGCGCAGGGCCACGGTCAGGCCGGCGAAGCCCGCCGCCGTCGCCAGGCCGGTCAGGTTGCCGAACAGGTTGCCGAGCGCGATGCCCTCGCCGACCATGATCGTGATGCCCAGCATCGCCACCGTCATCGTCGCCCAGGTCGACGGGCGGACCGGCTCGCCGAGCAGGAGCCGGCTGGCGATCGCGGCCATGAACGGCGCCGTGCTGAGCAGGAACAGCGTGTTCGCCACGGTCGTGTGGGTGATCGAGAAGATGAAGCAGATAGATGCCGTCGCCAGGCAGGCGCCGCCGGCGAGGCCGGCCCCGCCGGCCAGCCGGAAGGTGGTGCCGATCCCGCCACGATCGCGCAGCGACAGCAGCAACAGCAGCGCCAGGCCCTGGGCCAGCGAGCGGTAGAAGACGATCTGCCAGGCATCGGCGGCCTCGATCTGCCGGACGATCAGGCCGCCGAGGCTGAACACCACGCCGCAGCACAGCACCAGCAGGCAGCCACGGATATAGGCGGCCCGCTGGCCGTGCGTCGGGGACGCGTCCGTCATGCCCGTGGCGACCCCATGACCGGTCCCGCCACTCAGCTCGAATCGTCGCCGGCGGCGACGTCGTGGCCGGTTGGGACCGGCCGTGGGTGGCGCACGGCGGCGGCGTCGGCCCGGCGGTCATCGTGGGCCGTGTCGGCCATGTGCACCACGCGCTGCGGGAAGGGGATCTCGATGCCGGCGTCACGGAACCTGGCGTCGATCTCGTAGCGCAGGTCGCTGCCGATCACCAGCCGGTAGATCACGTCGTCGGTGAAGCAGCGCAGCTCGAAATCCAGGCTGCTGGCGCCGAAGTCCCGGAACAGCACGAACGGCTCGGGCCAGGACAGGACCCGGTCATGCGCGCGGGCGACGCCCAGCAGGATCTCGCGGACCTGCCCGGTGTCGCTGCCATAGGCGACGCCGACCGGGATCTCGATGCGGCCGTAGCGGTCCTTGTGGGTCCAGTTCATCACCGAGTTCGACAACAGATCGGCGTTCGGAATGATCACCGAGGCGCGCTGGAAGGTCTGCAGCTCGGTCGCGCGCACGCTGATACGCTTGACGAAGCCCTCGTTCTCGCCGACCACGACCCAGTCGCCCACCTTGACCGGCCGCTCGATCAGCAGGATCAGGCCGGAGACGAAGTTGTTGACGACGTTCTGCAGCCCGAAGCCGATGCCGACCGACAGCGCGCCGGCGATCAGCGCGATGTTGGTCAGGTCGATGCCGACCGTGGCGACGGCTATGGCGATCGCCAGCACGACGCCGAGATAGCCGAAGCCCGAGGCCAGCGAGTTCTGCACGCCGACGTCGATCTGCGTCTGCGGCAGGACCTTTTCGGCCAGCGCCCGCTGCAGCATCCGGGTGATCACGATCGCCAGGATGAAGACGGCGACGGCGATGGCGATGTCGGTCAGCGAGATGGTGACGTTACCGACGGTGAAACCCTGCAGGAATTCGGCGGTCCAGTCCCAGACATCCCGGATCGGCACGCCCCAGGCCGGCACGACCGCGATCAGGCCGAAGGCGAAGACCAGCACGTCCAGCAGGGCGCGGAGCCAGAATTTCAGCACCATCCGCGTGCGGTGCCGGATGCCCAGGGTCCCGACCACCCAGCCCGCCCGCAGGGCGCCGCCGATCAGTTCGCGCAGCAGGCCGCGGCCGACGAACAGCACGCCGATGATGATGCCGGTGCTCAGCAGGTTGTCGATCAGATAGGCGCCGAACATCGGATAGCCGACGAGGCAGCTCAGGATGCCGGCGGCGGCGATCAGCATGATCAGCGCCCGCAGGGCGCGCCAGAAACGGCTCGCCTCGGACACGGCCGGCGTGTCCACCGTCTCGTCCCCGCCGTCCGGCGCGGCCGGATCGCCCCACAGGCCGGGCTGCATCAGCAGCAGAATGGCGGCGGCGGCGATCATGCTCCAGAACGATTCCCAGACCGACTCGACGGCCGGTGACACCGCGATATCGCCGATGGTGCTGTTCAGGAACAGGCTGACGGCGATGATGCAGGCCAGCAGGCCGACCCGGCGGTTCAGCTTGACGGCGTTTTGCGGCGGGATCGGCGCCAGCCGCCAGTCCGGCCAGTCCGGGGCCAGGACCGCGCGGGACATGGCCGTGGTCAGCACCAGCAGGATCATCGCCGCGCAGAACATCACCACCATGTCCTGGAACAGGCCCGACACCAAGGCCACGTCGCTGCCGGCGCGCCAGAGCAGGCCGGCGAGGATGAGCGCCGGCAGCACGCCGCTGGCGAGGCCCTCGGCGACGGCGCCGACGAAGCGGCGGGTATAGCTTGGCGTCTCGATGGCCGAGGTGCGGCCGAACCGGGCCAGCACCATCCGGCGAATGGCCCAGCCCAGCGCCGCCGCCACGGCCAGAACCGCGAACGGCCGCCACAGCAGCGCCGGCGACCGCCGCTCGGCGGGCAGGGTCCGCCACCATTCGCCGGGCGCACGGGCCAGCGCCAGGAAACGCTCGGCGACCGCCGGCGCCGCCGTCCACAGGGTGTCGGGCGCCAGCGGGTAGGGATAGGCCGTGAACAGCTCCTCCAGAAGCTCGGCCCGGGCCAGCTCGGTCAGCGCCGAGAGGATCTCGCCGGCGCGCGCGATGGTCAGCTCGGCCTGCGCCACCCGGGCGCGATAGAACTGCAGGTTCTCGCCGAACTCGGCCCGGTTCGCGGCGACGTCGTCGGGTTCCGGCGGCTCGTCGTCGGCCGGCGGCGGTCCCAGCGCGTCGAGCAACCGCTGCGCGGCTGCCGCCTCGGCGCCGGCGGCGTCGCGGGCCGCCGTCGCCTCGGTCCGGATCGCCAGCACGCGCGCCCGGACCCGGCCCGTGCGTTCCGCCGTCTGCAGGGCGCCGCGGGTGTAGTCGCGCGCGCGGTCGAGGTCGCGGGTCCAGCCCTCGACCACGACGCTGAACGGCCGTGACGGCGTCCGCGTCTGCGCCAGCAGGTCCGCCGCCAGGGCGCAGAACAGGACCAGGACGACCAGCGAGGCGAAGGGGCGCGGGGCCAATGTCATATCCCGGAAGGACTTCCCAGCTCGGCAGTCTATCATGACGGCTGGCCGACCATGATGGGGGCGGGAAACGCCGGCTCAGCCCGCGAAGATCCGGCCCCATCCGGTGACGCGCCGCGGGTCGACGCCGGCCAGCTCGAGGGCGCGCAGCACCACGACGCTGATGCTGTCGTAGACCGGGATGCCGTGGCGG
>JANQKO010000501.1 GCA_028281075.1 Alphaproteobacteria bacterium
CCGAGACCATGATGGCCGACATGCGCGAGATCGGCCCCACCTTCATGCTGCTGGCGCCGCGCGTCTGGGAGCAGATCGCCGCCGACGTCCGGGCGCGGATCATGGACGCCTCGGCCTTCAAGCGCTGGATCTACGAGCGTGCCATGGCGATGGGCGTGAAGGCCGTCGAGCAGGGCGGCGTCAGTAAGCTGGCGAATTTCCTGGCGCTGCGTGCGCTGAAGGACCGGCTCGGCTTCTCCCGGCTGCGCGTCGCCGCCACCGGCGGCGCGGCCATGGGACCGGATACCTTCAAGTTCTTCATGTCCATGGGCGTGCCGCTGCTGCAGCTCTACGGCCAGACCGAGCTGCTGGGCGTCTATACCGTGCACCGCCGTGGCGACGTCGATTTCGATACCGTCGGCAAGCCGCTGCCGAACGGCTATGACGTCAAAATCGAGAATCCGGACAAGAACGGCGTCGGCGAGATCTTCAGCCGCCATCCGAACATGTTCCTTGGCTACTACAGGAACGAGGAAGCGACGGCCGAGACGGTCGTCGACGGCTGGATGCATACCGGCGACGCCGGCTATTTCAACGACAACCAGCACCTGGTGGTGATCGACCGGATCAAGGACATCGCCACGACGCTGCAGGGCGACCGCTTCTCGCCGCAATTCATCGAGAACAAGCTGAAATTCTCGCCCTATATCGCCGAGGCCGTGGTCCTGGGCGACGCCCGCAACTATCTGGCCGCGATCGTCTGCATCCGCTTCCCGGTGATGTCGAAATGGGCCGAGCAGCGGCGCCTCGCTTTCACGACCTATTCCGACCTGTCGTCACGGCCCGAGGTCTACGATGTCATCCGCGACGAAGTTGCGAAGGTGAACGACACCCTGCCGCCGGCCCAGCGCATCGCCAAGTTCGTCCTGCTGTACAAGGAGCTGGACGCCGACGACGGCGAGCTGACCCGCACGCGCAAGGTCCGGCGCGGCGTCGTCTCGGAGAAGTACGACGACATCATCGGCGCCATCTATGGCGACGCCCCGCAGGTCGACATCGATACCGTGATCACCTTCCAGGACGGCAGCAAGCAGCGCGTCCGCACCACGCTGCCGGTCGCCGAGATGCTGCCGGCGCCGGTGATGCAGGCCGCCGCCGAGTGAGGTCATGAACACAGCCCTACTGATACAGCTTCTGGTCAACGGCCTGATCGTCGGCGCGCTCTACGGCGTCGTCGCCATGTGCTTCGTGCTGATCTACAAGGCGACGCAGGTCGTGAACTTCGCGCAGGGCGAGTTCCTGCTGGTCGGCGCCTGGGTCTGCTGGTGGGTGATGACCGACCTGGGCCTGCCGTTCTGGGTCGGCTTCCCGGCGACGCTGATCTTCATGCTGATCTTCGGCGTGCTGATCCAGGTGGTCGTGCTGCGGCCGCTGATTGGTGAGCCGATCATTTCGATCATCATGGTCACCGTCGGGCTGTCGATCTTCTTCCAGGCGCTGATGCGCTGGCTGTTCGGCGTCTTCGTCAAGCCCTATCCGCAGATCTTCGAGACCCAGCGGGTGAACATCTTCGGCCTCGACGTCGAGCCGGTCTACATCATGAGCCTGATCATCTCGATCCTGATCATGCTCGGCTTCGCCTGGTTCTTTAAGTTCTCGCGCATGGGCCTGGCGATGCGGGCGACCGCCTTCGACCAGCAGGTGGCGCAGAGCATGGGCGTCTCGATCAAGCAGGTCTTCGCCATCTCCTGGGCCATTTCGGCGATGGTCTCGGCGCTGGCCGGCGTCGTCGTCGGCATCGTCAACGGCGTCTCGTCGATCATTTCGCTGTTCGGCATCAAGGTGTTCCCGGCGGTGATCGTCGGCGGCCTCGACTCGGTCATCGGCTCGATCATCGGCGGCCTGATCATCGGCGTGCTGGAGAACGTGGCGCAGTTCGTCGACAGCGAGTTCCTGCACTGGGGCAACATGTACACCGTGGCGCCGTTCTACGTGCTGATCATCATCCTGATGGTGAAGCCCTATGGGCTGTTCGGCACCAAGGACATCGAGAGGGTCTGAGCCATGGCCACCGCGGGCACGCCCCTTCCCTCCGGCGAATTCCACACCAGCTATCGCGCCGACATGACAATCATGCCGTCGCGCATGTCGCGATGGTTCCTGGTGCTGGGCGTAGTGCTCATGCTGCTGCTGCCGCAGATGTCGCTCGGCGGCGAGTACCTGGTCAGCGAATATGCGCTCAGCATGCTGATCACCATCGGCATCTTCGGCATCGCGGCGCTGGGCCTGAACATCCTGGTCGGCTTCTCGGGCCAGATCTCGCTCGGCCACAGCGCCTTCTTCGGCTTCGGCGCCTTCGCGTCGGCCTGGATCAACAACAGCTTCGAGATCCCGGTCTTCTGGAGCATCCCGCTGGCCGGCCTAATGACGACGGCGGTCGGCATGATCGTCGGCATCCCGGCGGCCCGCATCAAGGGGCTCTATCTCGCCATCGCCACTCTGGCCTCGCAGTTCATCCTGGAAGACTTCTTCGCCCGCGCCGAATGGTTCACCGGCGGTACGGCGGGCGCGCTCGCCAACTCGTTCTCGATCTTCGGCTACGAGGTCCTTGGCGACCGCAGCTACATCTACGTCGTTCTGGCCTATGTCGTGGTCATGTACGCGCTGGCCGCCAATCTGATGCGGACCCGCGACGGGCGGGCGATGATCGCCGTGCGCGACCATTATCTCTCGGCCGAGATGATGGGCATCAACCTGACGAAATACCGCATCCTGTCGTTCGGCATCTCGTCCTTCTATGCCGGCATCGGCGGCGCGCTGTGGGGCCACTATCTCAGCTTCGTCTCGGTCGAGGGCTTCGACATTCTGCTGTCGATCCAGTTCCTCGGCATGATCATCATCGGCGGCCTGGGCTCGATCATGGGCTCGCTGATGGGCACGGCGTTCCTGGTGCTGCTGCCGGAGATCATGGAGCACGCCGTCAGCACGGTCGGCAAGACGGATTGGGGCAACGCGCCTTGGCTGCGCGACGGTCTCGCCTATTTCAAGGAGATGGCGATCGGCCTGGCGATCATCCTGTTCCTGATCTTCGAGCCGGACGGGCTGGCGCACCGATGGCGGCTGATCAAGGCTTATTGGAAGCTCTATCCGTTCTCCTATTGATGTGACGGAAAGGAACGAAAACAGACGTGACCTCGGGGGCAATCGCCTAAGCCAACACGGAAGGGAGAAAAACGCGATGCGATACGGTTTGATTTCACTGCTGGCGGGCACGGCGCTCGCGGCCTGGGCCGCGACGGCCAGCGCCGAAGATATCTTTGTCGGCAACCTCTACGACATGACCGGCGCCACCTCTGGTGTCGGCAAGTTCTCGGGCCAGGGCAAGATCGACGCGCTGGACTACATCAACAAGCATGGCGGCATCAACGGCAAGCAGATCAAGGTCGACAACCTCGACTATTCCTACAAGGCGCCGGCCGCCATCGCCGCCTACAAGCGCTGGAAGCAGCGGGACGTCACCGCGGTCCTGGGCTGGGGCACGGCCGACACCGAGGCGCTGGTCGGCTTCGTCACCAAGGACAAGGTGCCGTACTACTCGATGTCGTTCTCGGCCCACCTGACCGATCCGTCCGGCAAGGGTCCGAAGACCAAGAAGGCGACACCGTTCAACTTCTTCACCGGTCCGTCCTATTCCGACGGCGTGCGCGCGCTGGTGCAATGGGCGGCCGAGGACTGGAAGAAGAGTGGTAAGTCCGGCACGCCGAAGTTCGTCCATGTCGGCGACAACCACCCCTACCCCAACGCGCCGAAGGCCGCCGGCGAGGCGCTGGCCAAGGACCTCGGCTTCGAGGTGCTGCCGGCCGTGCAGTATTCCATGCGTGGCGGCGACTTCAAGGCACAGTGCCTGACCATCAAGGAGTCGGGCGCCAACTACGCCTTCCTCGCCAACACCGCCGGCTCGACCATCGCGCTGCTGCGCTCGTGCGAGACCGTCGGCGTCGACGCCCAGTTCATGGGCAACGTCTGGTCGATGGACGAGAACAGCCTGAAGGCGACCGGTCCCGGCGCCGACGGCATGGTCTGGGTGGTGGCCGTGCCGGGCTGGAAGGACGACCATGTGCCCGGCATGAAGACCATCAAGGCGGTCTCGAAGATGTCGGACCCGAGCGGCAACCTGTTCCGCCCGATCCACTACACCGCCGGCGTCTGCTCGGTGTTCTACCTGAAGGCGGCGATGGAAGCGGCCGACAAGATGCCGGGCGGCATCACCGGTGAGAACATCAAGAAGGCAATGTACGCCCAGGAAGACTGGTCGCCGACCGGCGTCGAGGGCGTCTGCGGCCCAGGTACCTGGACCGCCGAGGGCCATCGCGGCATCAACCGCGTCCGTGTCTTCCGCGGCGAGGTCAAGGGCTCGACGGACGGCGCCGTCGA
>JANQKO010000511.1 GCA_028281075.1 Alphaproteobacteria bacterium
CGCCGCCGCCGGCGCCAACGCCAGGGAGTTCAACACCATCGCCATCGACGACGGCATCGCCATGGGCCATGACGGCATGCTCTACAGCCTGCCGTCGCGCGAACTGATCGCGGACGGCATCGAATACATGGTCGAGGCCCATTGCGCCGACGCGCTGGTCTGCATCTCCAACTGCGACAAGATCACGCCCGGCATGCTGATGGCGGCCATGCGGCTGAATATCCCAACGATTTTCGTGTCCGGCGGGCCGATGGAGGCCGGCAAGGTCGTCGACGGCGAGACGGTGCGCGCGGTGGACGCCATCGACGCCATGGTCGACGGCCAGTCGCCGGATCTCTCGGCCGCCGAGAAGCTGGCGGTCGAGCAGGCGGCCTGCCCGACCTGCGGTTCCTGTTCCGGCATGTTCACGGCGAACTCCATGAACTGCCTCGTGGAGGCGATCGGTCTGGCGCTGCCGGGCAACGGCACCGTGCTGGCGACACATGCCGACCGCGAGGCCCTGTTCCGCGAGGCCGGGCGGCGCATCGTCGATCTGACCCGGCGATACTATGTCGAGGACGACGACGGCGTGCTGCCGCGTCATATCGCCGACAGGGCGAGCTTCGGCAACGCCATGACGCTCGACATCGCCATGGGCGGCTCGACCAATACCATCCTGCATCTGCTGGCGGCGGCCCGGGAGGGCGAGATCGATTTCACGCTGGCCGACATCGACCGCCTGTCGCGCGCGGTGCCGCATCTCTGCAAGCTGTCGCCGTCGACGCCGGACTTCCATATCGAGGACGTGCATCGGGCCGGCGGCATCATGGCGATCCTGGGCGAGCTCGACCGGCTGGGCCTGATCGACACCGCGCGGCCGACCGTGCACGCGTCCACGCTCGGCGCGGCGCTCGACGAATGGGACGTGATGCGCCATCCGTCCGCCGAGGTCGACACGTTCTACCGTGCCGCCCCCGGCGGGCGCCGCACCGTCGGGGCGCTCTCGCAGGACAGGCGCTACGAGACGCTGGACCTCGATCGCGCGACGGGCTGTATCCGTGATCTCGCGCACGCCTACTCGCCGGACGGCGGTCTTGCCGTGCTGTTCGGCAACCTGGCGCCGGACGGCTGCGTCGTGAAGACGGCGGGCGTGCCCGACGGCATGACGTGCTTCAGCGGTCCGGCCCGGGTGTTCGAATCCGAAGCCGACACCGTCACCGGCATCCTCGCCGGTGATGTGCAACCGGGCGGCGTCGTGGTGGTGCGCTACGAGGGGCCGAAGGGCGGGCCCGGCATGCAGGAGATGCTGCACCCCACCAGCTTCCTGCGCTCGATGAAGCTGAACACGTCGTGCGCCATCGTCACCGACGGCCGTTTCTCCGGCGGCTCGTCCGGGCTCAGCATCGGCCACATCTCGCCCGAGGCGGCGGCCGGCGGCCTGATCGGCCTGGTCCGGGACGGCGACACCATCGCCATCGACGTGCCCAACCGCCGCCTTGACCTGAAGGTCGACGCGGATGAGCTGACGCGCCGGCGGCAGGCGATGACGGCCCGCGACGGCCAGGCCTGGCGCCCGGCCCAGCCCCGCCCGCGCAAGGTCTCGCGCGCGCTCAAGGCCTATGCCCTCCTCGCCAGCAGCGCCTCCATGGGCGCGGTGCGGCAGTTGCCGGAAGGGTGATCGTGTTATCGTTATGCTGGCGGAGGCTGGCATCCATGGGCCGTTGCCGATGGACCTCGTCCTGCGCCGGGGTGACCGATGGGCGGTGGTGCCGAATGGTCGGCCGGCACGGTCTCTGAGGACCAGTAGGGACACGTCTTCCGCCATAGGCGTGTGTTATTGTGATTGCCGGCAATTTTTGATTGTTAAGGTCCGTACGGTAAAGGCGTACAATCACAATAAGGATCCGGTCCATAAGCCATAGAGGGCTACGGCGCCTGGTCGTAGACGGTGACATTGCGGATCTGGATTTGGAGGATTGCCACTGATGGCGGATGAAACCATCGAGATCGGCATGGCGCCAGGTCATCCAGGTGCGTTTGTCCGCGAAGAAGTGCTGAAGCCGCTAGACCTGAGCATCACCAAAGCCGCCGAAGTGCTTCGCGTGCGTCGGGCGACTCTCTCGGATCTGGTCAACGAGAAGGCTGCCCTGTAGCCGGAGATGGCGCTCAGGATCGAAAAGGCGTTCGGCCTCGACATGGACACGATGCTGCGCATGCAGGCCTGGCATGACGGTCATGTCATGCGGCGGCGGGCGGGAGAAATCGACGTTCGGCCCTACCAGCCGGGGAAATGACCGCGGGCATAAGCCGACGGGGCCGTCCGCTATTTCGTCGCCCGGGTCCGGGCCAGCGGGCGGAGCTGGGTCATGAGGTCGTCGGCCATCCGGGTGCCGCCGGCTTCGACGGGCAGGCCGGCGGCGGCCAGCCCGCGCGCCGTCCAGGTGTTGCAGGTGTTGAGCATGTGGAACCGGCCGGTCGCCGGATAGAACTTGCTGAAGCGATAGAGGCCGGGCGCGGACGCCGCCACGCGGTCGGCGCCGCCGCGCGCGAAGCTGTCATGCAGAAAGCCGATCAGCGAACGGAAGCCGCTGGCCGTGACGGTCAGGTCCACGACCTCGACCGAGGGAAAGGTGACGCCGACCGGCAGATCCAGGCCCGAGACATGCATGACCGCCGGTGTCGGCCGCAGCCCCGCGCGCAGTGTCATGGCGAAGGTTGGCTCCGGCTCGGGAAAATATTCGGCATCGCCCCAGCCGAAGCCGAGATAGGCCGTGTCCGGAAAGTCCGCCGCCTCCGGAACGGCGTCCGCTGGCATGGCCGCGCGCGGTACCACGATCGCCGTATGCCAGCCGTTGCTGGTGACCTGGATGGTGATGCCGCGATCCTCGCCGGCGTCGGCCGCGGTGGCGATCGTGCCCGGCCATGCCGCCGACGCCGTCACGGCCATGGCGACGAACAGCCCGGCCAGCGCCACGCGGCGTGACGGCATCGCGCCATGGCGTGGCCCGGCGCCGGCGCGCGCGACACCGGGATCGTCAAGCAGCCTGCGCTGGGGCCGTTCGTGCAGCATCGGATCTCTCATATGGGGTGCGGCAACCGGGCTGTCACCGGCCCGCCGGCCGGTCCGGTCGTCAAGCCGGCGGCGCCGTGCTTGAATGGCCGTTCAGGCACGCAAAACGGGGCCGGGGAGCGCGCGTCCATGAGCATCGATTTCACGCCGGAGCAGCAGCAGATCCGCGAGAGCGTATCGCGGCTATGCGCCGGCTTCGGCGACCAGTACTGGCTGGAACGCGATGCCGACGGGCGCTTTCCGGAAGAGTTCTGCCGGGCGATCGCGGACCAGGGCTATATGGGCATCGCCATGCCGGCCGAATATGGCGGCGCCGGCCTGGGCATCACCGAGGCGGCGATCCTGATGCAGACGATCTCGCAGTCGGGCGCCGGCAACGGCGGCGTCTCGTCGGTCAGCCTCGGCATCTTCGGGCTGAACCCGGTGGTGCGCTTCGGCACCGATGAACAGAAGGCGCGCATGCTGCCGCCGGTCATCCGGCGCGACGACATCGCCTGCTTCAGCGTCACCGAGCCGAATACCGGGCTCGACACCACGCGCCTGAAGACCACGGCCGTGCGCCAGGGCGACCGGTATGTCGTGAACGGGCAGAAGATCTGGACCAGCACGGCGCAGGTCGCCAACAAGATCCTGCTGATCGCGCGCACGGCCGAGATCACCGAGACGGCGCGGCCCATCGACGGCCTCAGCCTGTTCTATACCGACCTCGACCGGTCCAGGGTCGAGGTCCGGCGGATCGAGAAGATGGGCCGGAAATGCGTCGATTCGAACCAGCTCTTCATCGACGGCCTGGAGATCCCGGTCGAGGACCGGATCGGCGAGGAGGGCAAGGGCTTCCGGTACCTGCTGCACGGCATCAACCCGGAGCGGATCCTGATCGCCGCCGG
>JANQKO010000508.1 GCA_028281075.1 Alphaproteobacteria bacterium
CGGCGCGGTGGTCGGCGAATGGGTCGGCGCCAGCGCCGGGCTCGGCTATCTGATGCTGCACGCCAACGGCCGCATGCAGATCGATCTCCTGTTCGCGGCCCTGCTGACCCTGGCCGCGATCGCCGTCGGCCTCTACTTCGCGGTCGACGCGATCCTGCGCCGCGCCCTGCCCTGGCAGCCGGACAGCCTGCCGGCCGATGTCGCGCCCGTGACCAACACCACCACCAACTGACCGTGTAAACCTTGGGAGCCTTGTCATGTTTCGTTTCGCGTTGACCTTCGCGCTCACCCTGCTGGTCCTGCCGGCGCAGGCCGCAGACAAGCTGACCCTGCTGCTCGACTGGTTCGTCAATCCGGACCACGCGCCGCTCTACGTGGCCGAGGCGCGGGGCTATTTCCGCGATGCCGGCCTGGAGGTCGAGATGATCGCGCCGGCCGATCCGAACGACCCGCCGAAGCTGGTCGCCGCCGGCAAGGCCGACCTGGCGATCTCCTATCAGCCACAGCTCCATGTCCAGGTCGACCAGGGCCTGCCGCTGGTCCGCATCGGCACGCTGGTGGCGACGCCGTTGAATTCGCTGGTGGTGCTGGCCGACGGCCCGATCCGGTCGATCGCGGACCTGAAGGGCCGCAAGGTCGGCTATTCGGTCGGCGGCTTCGAGGACGCGATCCTGAAGGCCATGCTGGAGAAAGCCGGCCTCGGCCTCGACGATATCGAGCTGATCAACGTGAACTTCTCGCTGTCGCCGTCGCTGGTCTCGGGCCAGGTCGACGCGGTGATCGGCGCCTACCGGAACTTCGAGCTGAACCAGATGGATATCGTCGGCAAGCCGGGCCGTGCCTTCTATGTCGAGGAGGAAGGCGTGCCGCCCTATGACGAGCTGATCGTGGTGGCGCACCGGGACCGGCTGGACGATTCGCGTTACCGCCGCTTCCTGACCGCGCTGGAGCGCGGCGTGCAGTACCTGGTCAACCGGCCGCGGGAAAGCTGGGAGCTGTTTCTCCGGATCAATCCGGATCTCGATGACGAGCTGAACCGGCGCGCCTGGCGGGACACCCTGCCGCGCTTCGCGCTGCGGCCGGCCGCCCTCGACCACCGGCGCTACGCCCGCTTCGCCGATTTCCTGTCGGCGCAGGGGCTGATCGGCAAGGCGCCGCCGGTCGCCGACTACGCCGTGGCGATCGATTAATCCAGGGCGACGTCCGTCACCAGGGGACCGCGCGGCCCTTCGCCGATCCGCACCCGGATCTGTTGTCCGGGCTGCAGGTCCTCGATTCCCTGCCGGCGCAGCACCTCGGCGTGGATGAACACGTCGCGGGTGCCCTCGCCGCGCGTCACGAAGCCATAGCCCTTGACCCGATTGAACCATTTCACCGACACGTCGAGGAACTCGCCGTCGCCCTCGACCGGCGGATAGTCCGTCCGCGGCGCCGTCGGGCCGCGGGTCTGCCGGCGCGGTGGCGGCGGCACCGCGTTCGAGGTGTCGATTTCAACGATAGTCAACGCTTGCATGCCGCGCTCACGGCGCACCACTTCGCAAACGACGGTCGTGCCCTCGTGTATAACTTCGTGACCGGCGGCCTGCAAAACGGTCTTATGGAGTAGGATGTCCCCGCTGCCGTCGGCGGCGACAACAAAGCCGTAGCCCTTTACGGCGTCAAACCACTTGACTGTTCCGCTTGATAACGTTGGTGGTGCCGGGTCAACAATGTCACCATCGTCCCGATCTGACATAACTTTGAGATGCTGTACCCCCAAGATTTATCCATAAACGTTATCACGGTTTCAATGTTGTCACAAACCGGTAACCGGTTTAAACCGCCTCACGTCTTTGTGGTGTTTCGGCATCACTTCATTCCGCCGAAAGTCGCCCGGAGACCGGCATTGGCCACCATTTTCCCACCCCGTGTCGTGGCCGACGACAGATTGTCGCGCGCCCGCTATGTTTGATGCCGCCATGACAGAACAGCCGAATATCCAGTGGCGGCCGCGGGCCTGTCACGCGCCGCGCCCGAGCCCCTGAAATGCGCGCCGGATCGAAGCTGGCCGTCCTGGGCCTGGCGCTGGCCGCCTGCTGGCTGGCGCTGTCCGGTCACTACGAGCCGCTGTTCCTGTTCCTCGGCCTGGTCTCGGTGGCCTTCTGCCTCTACATCGCCCGGCGCATGCGGTTGATCGATCATGAGGGCGTGCCGGCGCGGCTGAGCCTGAGCGCGCTGCGGCAACTGCCCTGGCTGATCGGCGAGATCGGCAAGGCCAATATCGCCGTCGCCCGCCGGATCGTCGATCCAGCCCTGCCGGTCGCGCCGCGACTGTTCGAGACCGCCGCCAGCCAGAAAAGCGATATCGGCCAGGCGACCTATGCCAACTGGATCACCCTGACGCCGGGGACGGTATCGGTCGACCTGGACCCCGGCACGATCCGCGTGCATGCGCTTTCGGCCGGCGACGCGGCCGGCGTGCAGACCGGCGAGATGGACCGCCGGGTCAGCGACGCCGAGAAGCGGTCCTGATGTTCGCCGTCGCCACCATCGCCATCCTGCTGACCATGGCCATGGCCCTGGCGCGGGCGTTTCTCGGGCCGACGGTGTTCGACCGGATCGCCGCGGTGAACGCCTTCGCCACCAAGACCGTGCTGCTGATCGCGGTCTACGATTTCCTGATCGGCCGGCCCGACTTTCTCGACATCGCGCTGCTCTACGCGCTGATGGCGTTCATCGGCAACATTGCCGTATTGAAATATGTCAAATACGGGGATTTAAGTATGGTCGCGGACGAGCCGACGTCAGAGCGGCGGGAGGCGGCGGAGTGATGGAACTGGTGGCCGACATCGTGAGCTGGGCGCTGCTGGGCGCGGGCTCGGTGTTCATCGTCATCGGCGGTATCGGCCTGCTGCGCATGCCGGACTTCTTCACCCGGCTGCATCCGGCCGGCATCACCGACACCATGGGCGCCGGTTTGATCCTGCTCGGCCTGATCGTGCAGGCCGGCTTCAGCCTGGTCAGCCTGAAGCTGCTGCTGATCATGGCGTTCCTGTTCATCACCAGCCCGACGACGACGCACACGACGGCGCGTGCCGCGCTGGCCGCCGGCCTGAAGCCGCTGCTGGCGCCGGAAGCGGACAGGAAGGACGGCTAGCCATCGAACTCCTGGTCGATATCGTCCTGCTGATGTTTCTGGCGGTGACCGGCTTCGCGATCCTGCGGCTGCACAGCCTGTTCGCCGTGGTCATGCTGTCGGGCGTCTACAGCCTGATCGCCGCCGCCATGTTCGTGGCGCTTGACGCGGTCGACGTCGCCTTCACCGAGGCCGCCGTCGGCGCCGGCATCTCGACCGTGCTGATGGTCGGCGCGCTGTCGCTGACCAAGCAGCGCGAGAAGATCCCGGTGCACACGCCGCTGCTGCCCATGGTCGTGGTGCTGGTCACCGGCGCGGCGCTGATCTACGGCACCTTCGACATGCCGAATTTCGGCGATCCCGACGCGCCGGCGAACCGCTACCTGGTCGACCGTTATATCCAGGAATCGCCGAAGGAGATCGGCATCCCGAACATCGTCACGTCGGTGCTGGCGAGCTATCGCGGCTTTGACACGCTGGGCGAGGTGACGGTGATCTTCACCGCCGGCGTCGCCGTGCTGATGCTGATCGGCGGCGCGCGCCGGCGCCGGCGGCCGGACAGCCGGGCCGGGCCGGAGGCGACGCGCGAATGAAACATCACCGCGTCCTGCGGATCGCCGCCAAGCTGCTGATCCCCTTCATCATGCTGTTCGGTCTCTACGTGCAGTTCCACGGCGATTTCGGGCCCGGCGGCGGCTTTCAGGCCGGCGTGATCTTCGCCGCGGCGATCATCCTCTATGCGCTGATCTTCGGCCTGGAGAACGCGCGCAAGGTGGCGCCGACGCGGATCGTGACGATGCTGATCTCGGCCGGCGTGCTGCTGTTCGCGGGCGTCGGCGTGGTGCCGATGTTCCTTGGCGCCAACTATCTCGACTATTCGCCGCTCGGCGCGACGCAACAGAGCGGCCAGCATATCGGCATCCTGCTGGTCGAGTTCGGCGTCGGCATCACCGTGGCGGCGACGATGATCGCGATCTTCTTCCAGTTCGCCGGGCGGGGGCGCGACGAGTGACTTTCGTTCTCGCGCACTTGAACTACTGGGTCGTCGTCGTGCTGATGATGATCGGCCTCTATATCGTCGTCTCGCGCGGCAACCTGATCAAGAAGATCGTCGGCCTGAACATCTTTCAGACCTCGGTCTTCCTGCTCTACATCTCGCTGGCCAAGGTCGCCGGCGGCACCGCGCCGATCGCCGACGAACGTTTCACCGTCTATGCGAATCCGCTGCCTCACGTGCTGATCCTGACCGCCATCGTCGTCGGAGTCGCCACGACGTCGCTGGGTCTGGCCCTTGTCGTGCGTATCCGCGAAGCCTACGGCACCATCGAGGAGGACGAGATCGACCTGCAGGACGACGAAGAGTGATCGCGCCGCATCTTCCAGCCCTGCAGGTGGTCCTGCCGCTGATCGCGGCGCCGCTGTGCGTGCTCACCTTCAACGGGCGCCTCGCCTGGCTGCTGGCGCTGCTGGTGAGTTGGGCCGCCTTCGCCATCTCGGTGGCGTTGCTGCTGCAGGTGCTCGCCGCCGGCGAGCCGATCACTTATGCGCTCGGCGGCTGGCCGCCGCCCTGGGGCATCGAGTATCGCGTCGACATCCTGAACGTGTTCGTGCTGCTGATCGTGTCGGCCATCGGCGCCGTGGTGCTGCTCTACGCCTACCGCAGCGTCGAGCGCGAGATCGCGCCCGACCGGCAGCACCTGTTCTACGCCATGTACGTGCTGTGCCTGACCGGGCTCCTGGGCATCACCATCACCGGCGACGCCTTCAACATCTTCGTGTTCCTGGAGATCTCGTCGCTGTCGACCTACGCGCTGATCGCCATGGGCCGGCGGCGCAAGGCGCTGACGGCGGCGTTCCAGTACCTGATCCTGGGCACCATCGGCGCCACTTTCTATCTGATCGGCATCGGCCTGCTGTACATGGTGACCGGCACCCTGAACCTGGTCGATCTGAACCAGCGTCTGGCCGACGTGCAGGACGCGCGGGCCGTGCTGGTCGCCTTCTCGTTCGTCACCGTCGGCATCGCGCTCAAGCTGGCGCTGTTCCCGCTGCATCTCTGGCTGCCGAACGCCTATGCCTTCGCGCCGAGCGCGGTCTCGGCCTTCATCGCCGCGACGGCCACCAAGGTCTCGGTCTACGTCATGCTGCGGCTGGTCTACGGCGTGTTCGGCGTCGACTTCGCCTTCGGCGCGGAGCCGCTGGGCATGGTGCTGTTCGTGCCGGCCCTGATCGCCGTCTTCGCGGGCTCGCTGGTGGCGATCTTCCAGATCAACATCAAGCGCATGCTGGCCTATTCCAGCGTCGCCCAGATCGGCTACATCGTGTTGGGCCTGAGCCTCGCGACCCAGACCGCGCTGCTGGCCGCCGTCGTGCACCTGTTCAACCATGCCCTGATGAAGGGCGCGCTGTTCTGTGTGCTGGGCTGCATCTTCTACCGGATCGGCTCGGTGCGCATTGAGCAGATGGCCGGCATCGCACGCGAGATGCCCTGGACCATGGCCGGCTTCGTGGTCGCGGGTCTCAGCCTGATCGGCGTGCCGCTGACCGCCGGATTCATCTCCAAATGGTATCTGGTGCAGGCGGCGCTTGAGCAGGGCTATTGGCCGCTGGCCGTCGCCATCCTGCTGGCGGCACCCCTGGCGCTGATCTATGTCTGGCGGGTGATCGAGGCGGCCTACCTGCAGCCGGTGCCGGCGGGGCGCGAACCGGTCCGCGAGGCGCCGCTGGTGATGCTGATCCCGACCTGGATCCTGGTGCTGGCAAACGTCTATTTCGGCATCGAGACGTCGCTGACGGTCGAGAACGCCAACCGCGCCGCGGCGCTGCTGCTGCACGGAAGCTGGTGATGGGCGGTGGTATCGCGCTGGCGCTGGCGATCCCGTCCATGGCGACGGTGCCCATCGCGCTGCTTGGCCGCTGGCCGAATGCGCGCGAGGCGGTGACCATCGGCGCGGCTTTGGCGCTGGCGGTGACGGTCTATTCGATGGTGCCGGCGGTGCTGGCCGGCGAGGTGCTGGCGCTGACGCTGGCCGAGCCCCTGCCCGGCCTGCCGATCGCCTTCGAGATCGAGCCGCTGGGCATGGCCTTCGCCTGTGTCGCCTCGCTGCTCTGGGTGATCAACTCGATCTATTCGATCGGCTACATGCGCGGCAACAACGAGGCCAAGCAGACGCGGTTCTACGTCTGCTTCGCCATCGCGTTGGCGGCGACCATGGGTGTCGCCTTCTCGGCCAACCTGCTGACGTTGTTCATCGCCTACGAGATCCTGACGATCTCGACCTACCCCCTGGTCGCCCACCACGAAAACGACGAGTCGAAGAAATCGGGCCGGACCTATATGGGCCTGTTGATGTCGACCTCGCTGGTGCTGCTGCTGCTGGCGATCCTGCTGACCTGGCAGTTCGCCGGCACGCTCGATTTCGAGGCCGGCGGCATCCTGCAGGACAAGGTGGCGCCGGGGCTCGCGGGCGTGCTGCTGCTGCTTTACATCTACGGCATCGGCAAGGCGGCGCTGATGCCGGTGCATCGCTGGCTGCCGGCGGCCATGGTGGCGCCGACGCCGGTGAGCGCGCTCTTGCATGCCGTCGCCGTCGTGAAGGCCGGCGTGTTCACGGTGGTGAAGATCGTCGTCTATACCTTCGGCATCGATTTCCTGGCCGATCTGCCGGCGGCCGACATCGTGCTCTGGCTCGCCGGCGGCACCATCATCCTGGCCTCGATCATCGCGCTCCGGCAGGACAACCTGAAGCGGCGGCTCGCCTATTCGACGATCTCGCAGCTTTCCTACGTGATCATGGCGGCGTTCATTCTGGCGCCGTTGAGCGTTGCCGGCGCGGCCCTGCACATCGTCGCGCACGCCTTCGGCAAGATCACGCTGTTCTTCGCCGCCGGCTCGATCTACACCGCCGCGCATAAGACCAATGTCAGCCAGCTCGACGGCATCGGCCGGCGCATGCCGTGGACC
>JANQKO010000559.1 GCA_028281075.1 Alphaproteobacteria bacterium
CTGGTCACGCTGATCGTCCATCTCGTCGGCGGCGGCCGGTGGCGGCGGATCGCGGCGCTGGCGCTGGCCTGGACGCTGGCGGAGTGGTTTCGCGCCCACCTGCTGACCGGCTTCCCGTGGAACCTGGCCGGCTATGCCTGGGCCTTTTCCGATGCCATGCTGCAGCCGGCGGCGCTGTTCGGCGTCTACGGACTCAGCCTGCTGACGGTGGCCGCGGCGGCGGCGCCGGCGGCGCTGGCCGACGGCTGGCGCGCCGCCCTGCCGGCCGGCCTCGGCCTGGTCCTGCTGCTGGCGGCGGCCGGCGGCTACGGCATGCTCCGCCTGTCCGGCGCGCCGCCGGCCGACCTCGCCGACATCCGCCTGCGCATCGTCCAGCCGAACATCGCCCAGCGGGACAAGTGGCGGCCGGAGCTGCGCGACGGCCATCTCGCCCGCCTGCTCGAGCTCAGCACCGCCACGTCGGCGGCGGCGCCGACGCACGTGATCTGGCCCGAGACGGCGACGCCGTTCCTGCTTGCCGCCGACGTCCGGCGCCGCCATCTGATCGGCGAGATGCTGTTGCCGGACCGGGTCGTCATCACCGGGTCGCCCCGCCGGGGCAACGCCGCGGACGGCGGCGGGCCGGCGATCTGGAACAGCCTGCACGCGGTCGGTCCCGGCGGCATCCTGCTGGCGACCTACGACAAGCATCACCTGGTGCCGTTCGGCGAGTATCTGCCGTTGCGGCCGGTTCTCGCCGCGATCGGCCTGTCGAAACTGACGGCCGGCAGCCGGGACTTCTCCGCCGGCCCCGGTCCGGCCGTGATCGAGATCCCCGGTCTGCCGGCGTTTCAGCCGCTGATCTGCTACGAGGTGATCTTTCCGCACCAGGTCGCGCCCGGACGGCGTCCGGCCTGGCTGCTGAACGTTACCAATGACGCCTGGTTCGGCGACGGCAGCGGTCCGCACCAGCACTTCGTCATGGCGCGGGTCCGCGCCGTCGAGCAGGGCCTGCCGCTGATCAGGGCGGCCAATACCGGCATCTCGGGCGTCATCGACGCCCATGGCCGGCCGCGCGCCCGGCTGGGCCTGGGCAAGGCCGGCGTCATCGACAGCGCCCTGCCCGCGGCGCTGCCGTCGCCGCCGCTCTATGCCCGTTTCGGCGACCGGCTTCTGGTGCCGGTGCTGGCGATGATACTGCTGTATCTTTTCTGGCGACGGTTCTGGCGGACCAGGAATGACACAACCGAAAGTGGTGAGACCACCTTTCATTCTTGACAGAATCGAATGTCAACGACATACATTGCATCACTCAACGCGCTACGGTGCTGATCTATAATTTCGGGCAGTGTCGATTTTCAGCGTACAAACGGATTCAAGTCTGAGGTGCAAGAAGCGTGGCAGCCAACCCAAACCCCGTAGATATTCACGTCGGCAGCCGGGTGCGGCTGCGTCGTACCCTGCTCGGCATGAGCCAAGAGAAACTTGGCGCCGCTCTCAACCTGACCTTTCAACAGGTGCAGAAGTATGAGCGCGGCACCAACAGAATCGGCTCCAGCCGGCTTTACCAGCTCAGCCGGATTCTCGACGTCCCGGTGTCGTTCTTCTTCGACGACATGCCGGTCAGCGGCCATGGCGCGCCGTCCGGCCTGTCGGAGAACAGCCAGGAGACCTTCGATCACGAGAATCTGTCGAAGCGGGAAACGCTGGAACTGGTTCGGGCCTATTACCGCATCAAGGATCCCGACGTCCGCAAGCGGCTGTTCGAACTGATCAAGGCCGTCGGCGGGCAAGTCGAAGAGGTCTGAGCTCCGCCGGCGCCCGGCGCCGGTGCAAACGCCTTGACCCTGTCGGGAAAGATTGCCAAAAGGGCGCGCCCGGATTTGCAGGTGATTCACCTTTCCGTGAAAGCCTGCGTCGCGGCCAGCATGGGCCGTCCCTGCATGGGCCGACATCGATAGGGCGGCCCGCCGCCCCGATCACAAGGAGCCGAGCCTTGGCGCGTGGTAACTTCCTGTTCACGAGCGAATCCGTTTCCGAAGGCCATCCCGACAAGGTCTGCGATCAGATTTCCGACCGTATCGTCGATCTGTTCATGGCCGCCGATCCGGACCAAGCGCGGGTCGCCTGCGAAACGCTGACCACGACCAACCTGATCGTGCTGGCCGGCGAGGTGCGCGGGCCGGGCGAGGTGGTGAACGACAAGGACCGGTTCGAGGAGATCGCGCGCCAGTGCGTCCGTGACATCGGCTACGAGCAGGAGGGCTTTCACTGGCAGCAGGCCGAGGTCCAGGTGCACCTGCATCCGCAGTCGGTCGATATCGCCCGCGGCGTCGACGCGGCCGGCAACAAGGATGTCGGCGCCGGCGACCAGGGCATCATGTTCGGCTATGCCTGCAACGAGACGGCGCAGCGCATGCCGGCGCCGATCCAGTTCTCGCACGAGATCCTCCGGCTGATGGCCGAGGACCGGCATAACGGCAAGGCGCCCTGTTTCGGCCCGGATTCCAAGAGCCAGGTGACGCTGAAATACGAGAACGGCAAGCCGGTCCGCGCGACCTCCGTCGTGGTCTCGACCCAGCACGCGCCTGACGTGTCCACCGACGATATCCGCGACCTGGTGCGGCCCTATGTCGAACGGGTCCTGCCGGACGGCTGGATGTGCCCGGAGGACGAGTTTTACGTCAACCCCACGGGCCGCTTCGTGATCGGCGGTCCGGACGGCGATGCCGGCCTGACCGGCCGCAAGATCATCGTCGACACCTATGGCGGGGCCGCGCCGCACGGCGGCGGCGCCTTCTGGGGCAAGGACCCGACCAAGGTCGACCGGTCGGCGGCCTATGCCGCCCGCTACCTGGCCAGGAACGTGGTGGCGGCCGATCTCGCCGACCGCTGCGCGATTCAGCTTTCCTACGCGATCGGCGTCTCGAAGCCGCTGTCGATCTATGTCGATTTCTACGGCACCGGCCGC
>JANQKO010000578.1 GCA_028281075.1 Alphaproteobacteria bacterium
TGCCCAGGAAATAGCTGGCCAGCCCGAAGGTCACCTCGCCCGGCGGCGCCAGCCCCCGGTGCCAGAACCAGACCGCCAGCACCAGGAGCCCGAGCTGCAGCAGCACCGACAGCGCGGCCTGCACGCTCTCGACATTGATGTCGCGCGTCCAGGTCACCTGCGTGCGCGCCTGCCAGGTGCCGACGATACCGTCGAACCGGGCGTCCTCGCGCGCTTCGGCGCCGAAGCCCTTGACCGTGGCGTTGCAGCCGATGGCGTCGGCCAGCGCGCCGCCGATCGCCGAATCCGCCCGGTTCGAGATCGTCCGCGCCGGCGCCAGATAGCGCGTCACCAGCAGCACGCTGATCACCACGTAGAGGGCCGACGCGATGAACACATAAGCGCCCATCAGCGGCCAGCGCACGGCCAGCAGCACGGTCACGCCGGCCAGCACCACCGCCGTCGGCAGCAGGCCGATATGCAGCGTGTCGGCATACTGGTCGTAGGCCCACATGCCGCGCGTGATCTTGCGCACCGTGGCGCCGGCGAAGGTGTTGGCGTGCCAGTCCGTGCTGAAGCGCTGCACGCGGGCGAAGCTGTCGGCGACCATGCGCCGCATGACCCGCGTCGCGAGGCGCACCCACATATGGTACGAGGTCAGCCGCAGGACATGCACCGCGACGGCGAGGCCGACGAAGGCGGCGACGGCCAGCAGCGCGTCGCGCAGCCGGACGTCCGCCGCCGCATCGGCCGTCAGCGTGTCGATCAGCCGGCCGGCCAGCACCGGCATGAAGACGTCGACGACGGTCGCGACCAGCATGGTCAGGCCGGTCGCGACGAAAATGCGCGGGACCTGGCGCCAGTACCGCCAGACATAGCGCGTGATCTCGATAAAGCCGATCTGGCTCAAGGTTGGATCCCGTGGGGTTGTTGGCCCCGGACGGTCCTCCGCATGGACGATTGCCCTATGCCGGCGCGCGAACGCCGGCGTTGCCTGAATGACCGGATGACGATGCCGGGCGGCGCTCGCGCGCACCCGTCATTGACGGGTGTTAGGCGCTCACGCCTTGGTGATGGTCGGCGGGGTTGCCCCGGTCGGTGTCCCCGATCCGGGTGGGCGCGGGCTCAGAGGTGAGGCGGCCAGGCGCCGGGGACACGGGCGATGGGTATGATGATGCAGTTGCACATCTTCATCTGTCGGTCCCCTCGAAGGATCATGCGCGATATGCCGCCAGCGACGGCCCGCGTCTTATGCCACAGGCGCGCGCCGGTGGGAACCCCCGTGACGCGAAATCCGCTACGAATGGTTGCGGCGGGTGGTGGCGCCGAGCGCCGATGGATCGGTTCGTACCTTGTGCCTTTGCGTCTTCGTGGTGAACCGTTTTTCAAGTCGAATCACCACCAAGGCGCCAAGACACCAAGGGACAGGCATCGGCGGCCGTGCTCTTGGTGCCTTGGCGTCTTGGCGGTGATATCTCTCGCTTGGTCTTGGCACAGAGGTGCCGAAGTTTTTCCATGCGGCTGTGAAGATAGTGCCGAAGGCCCACCCCCAATTGTCATGCCGGCAGCGGCCGGCATCCATGGGCTTCGCGGGCAAGTGCCGCGCCGGCGATCGGGTGCCCATGCATGGCGGTCCCCTGCCGGGATCTCGAAGACGTTGTCGTTCGACGGGTGGCCAGGCTGATACCTACCCGCGGCATGGCCGCGAGACCGTCGGAAGTTTGCCGCGCCCGGTCATGGAACCGAAGGGCCGCGTGGGAATTGTCGCCGGAGATGCGGCTGGCGTGGTCGTCGAGTCCCGCGTCCGCCGGCGTTCAGACGGTGATCAGCCGGTATTGCCCCAGGCCCAGCGCGCAGTGCAGGCCGGCATGGCAGGTCTCGCCCAGGGCCAGCAGCGGCAGCAGCGGCGCCAGGTTGCCCTCGATGACCAGGCGGCCGGCCAGGCCGCGCATCTCGATGCGGCGGCCGGGCTGGCGGACCGAGTAGCGGGTCCAGGCCACGGGATAGAGCGCGTCCTGCCGATAGGTCAGCCGGCCGGCCTGCGCCACCGCCACGTCCAGGCCGGTGACGTCCAGGTCCTGCCAGCGCGCCAGCGCCGCCACCCGCCGCGCCAGGGCGGCCGCCAGGCCGTCGGCGCTGCCGGCCATCCGCCGGCCGCGGTGCAGATGGACCGGGGTGCCGAAGTCCAGCACGGCCAGGTCGGCCCGGTCCGGCACGGCGACGGCTTCGCTGCGCGCCGCCTCCATCGCCAGCGGCGGCAGCGGCACCACGTGCCGGCCGCCCTGGCGCAGGTCGATCCCGCCGGCCAGCGCCTGTTCCAGCGCCGCCGCGGCCTCGCGCGCCCAGCGTCCGGCGAAGCCGAACAGGCTCAGCTGCACGACGACTACGTCCGCCCGCGCCTCGGCCCGGACGACATAGGGCTTTACCGCGTCGCGGCCGTCGACCTGCAGGCCGCGCGGATGCAGCAGGGCGGTGAAGGCCGCGTCGGCCGGCCCGCCGTCCGCCGCCAGCGCCATCAGCGACCGGCCCCAGGCGCCGCGCACGCGCTCGGCCAGCAGGGGGCCTTCCTCCAGGTCGGCCGGCCGGTGGCAGACCGCCCGGATCATCGTGCGGCGCCAGTGCCGCGGCAGGCCGGCGAGCTCGACCGCCGCCACCGGCCGGTGCAGCCGCGCCGCGAGGCCGGCCTCCGCCGGACCCCGCGCGTCGGCCGTCGCCGCCGTCTCGCCCGCCGTGCTCACAGCAGCCAGAAGTCCTGCCGCTCGGCCAGCGGCACCGGGCCGTAGGCGCGGCAGCGCCGCCGGCCGTGTTCGCCCACGGCATAGACCCGCAGGCTGTCGCCGGGACCCAGCAGCGCGGCGGCCCGCGCGGCCAGGCGGTCCGCCGTTCGCGCGCCCAGCCGCGCCTCGAACACGCTGCGCTGGACCCGCACCATGGCGTCTTCCAGCAGCGCCGCGACGCGCCGCCGCCGCCGGGCGTCGGAGACGTCGTAGCAGATGACCGTCAGCATCTCCACCATGGCGCGAGTCTAGACCAGCCACGGGCGAGGGGCCACAGGCCCTTACGGATCGGATGCACGAGACTCTGTGGAAAACTTATAAGCTATTGAATAATAAGAAAGTAATTCCCATTTTAACATCGTATCCTGTACGCTTCGATCTCGATTGAAAGAAACATGATGGACCTAGCGGATATGCATCTGTTTTCTTCTGTTGCCACAATGAGTTGCGAGGGCTAGGCTGGGCATCGGTCGCCTTGCTGCGACTGACTGAAACTGTATCTCTCTATCCCCCGCACTCGGGATCAGCTGGGCATCGGTCGCCTTGCTGCGACTGACTGAAACTTCTTCTTCCTCACGGCAGCCTCCTTTTGCTTTGCTGGGCATCGGTCGCCTTGCTGCGACTGACTGAAACCCTCGGCCATGAGCACGAGCCGGTTCCAGCGATATTCGTAGCTGGGCATCGGTCGCCTTGCTGCGACTGACTGAAACCGGATTTTTTCCATGAAAACCTCCATGTGAAGCTGGGCATCGGTCGCCTTGCTGCGACTGACTGAAACTTCATCCCCTTCCCGCAAATAAATTTCAGCAAGGGCTGCGGCTGGGCATCGGTCGCCTTGCTGCGACTGACTGAAACAAGAAACGACACGCAGGTCGGTCCTTTCACGGAGCTGAGCATCGGTCGCCTTGCTGCGACAGGCTGAAACGAGGCTTTCGCCCTTCGCGCGGAGCTTGAAGGCCGGGCGCCGGCCGACGGCCTCAGTAATCCATCCGGTAGGGGGCGTAGTCGCCGTCGCCTTCGGCGTGCCGGGCATAGAGGTCGATCTGCTCTGCCAGCAGGCGTCGCCAGCGCACCTTGTGGCCGCTGACCGGGCTCTTCACCGGCCGGTCCAGCCAGGCCTCGTAGCCGCGCACGACGGCGCGGGCGCCGCTGCCGGCGATGCGGCAGCCGGCCGCGTCGTCGGGATCGAACTGGTCGGGCTTCAGGATCCGGTTGTTGAACAGGTAGACGGCCAGCCCCTCCACCAGCGGCGCGCGGAACTCCTCGATCAGGTCGGACACCAGGGCCGGATGCCCATCCCGGGCCGCGTGCAGCACCGCGAAGTCCGGGTGCAGGCCGCGCCGGCGCACCAGCGCCGCCAGGTCGCGCGCCAGCAGCGAGGCCAGGAACGACAGCACCAGGTTGACCGGGTCGGGCGCCGGCCGCCGGCGCCGCATGGCGAAGCCCCAGCCATGCGCCAGCGTGCGGCCCAGCGCCGGCCAGTAGCGGGCCGCCGCCTCGCCCTCGTGCCCCATCAGTGCCGCCACCCCGGTGGCCGGCGGCAGCTTGCGCAGGATGCGCTTGATCGCCACCGCCGCCTCGGCCACCGCCGGGTCCTTGCGGCGGCGGTTCAGGCGGCGCAGCAGCGCCAGCTGGTTGCGCAGGCGGCCGGTCACCAGCGCCCGTGCCAGGGCCAGCCGCGGGCCCTCGTCCAGCGCCAGCCGGGCCTGGGCCAGGTGCAGGGCGCCGCGATGCGCCAGCGGTGGCGCCAGCAGCCCCAGCGTATCGCCGTGGCCGTCGACCCAGGCCAGGTCGACGCCGGTCTCCAGCGCCAGGCGGATGGCCGCGTCCTCGGCCGCGGCGCCGGGCCCGATCTCGATCCGGTCGACCCGCTGATAGGGCAGCGCGATCAGCTCTTCCTCGTCCTCCACCACCGTGAAGGCGCGGTTGCGCCGCGCCAGCCGGCGGCCCGGCTCGCGCAGGTAGAGCACGCGCAGGCCGGGCGCGCGGTCGTCCGCGCCGCCATCGGTGTCCGCGTCCCCGGCCTCGTCCGCGCGTGGCAGGGGCCAGTCGGCCTCGTCCGCCAGCAGCGCCGCGACCGCCGGCATCGCGCCGTCCATCGCCCCGTCCGTCACCACCTGCTTGACCACCAGCGAGCGGACGAACAGGTGGCCCAGGAACCGGAAGCCCTTCTCGAACGGTACCACGCGCGTCTTCTCGGGGTTCAGCTTCAGGCCGTGCTCGGCCAGCAGGCGGCCGATCTTCTCCGCCGCGTCCTCGGCCGCCACCTCGCTGCGGCACATCAGCAGGAAGTCGTCGGCGAAGCGCACCAGGCGCACGCCACGGCTCTCGATCCGCTCGTCGATGTCGTCCAGATACAGGTTGGCCAGCAGCGGCGACACCGGCGCGCCCTGCGGCAGGCCGGCATCGGCCTCGGCGAACGATTCCAGCCAGATCTCGAACAGCTCCAGCAATCGCCGGTCGTCCAGCGAGCGTTCCAGCCGCGCCATCAGGCGGTCGTGCGGCACGCGCTCGAAATAGCGCTCGATATCGCCGTCGACCACCCAGGTGAAGCCGGCCCGGCGATAGGCGTCGACCCGGCGCACCGCCATGGCCACGCCGCGGCCGGGCCGGTAGCCGAAGCTCGCGTCCTCCATCTCCCGGTCCAGCACCGGCATCAGCCGCAGCGCCGCGGCGCTCTGCACCACCCGGTCGGCGATGCAGGGGATGGCCAGCGGCCGGAAGCCGCCATCGGGCTTGGGCACCTGCAGGCGGCGCAGCGGGCCCGGCCAGTAGGTGCCGGCCCGCAGGTCCCGCGCCAGCCGCAGCAGGCGGGTCTCCGCGTCCCGGCCGAACTCGGCCAGGCCGACGCCGTCGCCGCCGGGCCCGCCGCGGTTCGACCGGACCCGTTCCCAGCCGGCCTGCAGGCTCTCGAAGCCGGTGATCTCGATGAATGAAACAGACCCTGTGGATTTTTTTATCATGTTGTTTTATAATACATATTTAGTCATTTTCGGAAGATCCGATCGAGATTGAATTCAAACAGAAAAAGTTTCCAGCGACCATGGGGAAATGTCACGAAAAGAACGCCTTGCATCAAGAGTTTACGACAACTAGGCTGCCGACGCTCAGCCTTTGGCTGAGTGACTGAAACGGCCATTTCGCCTCGCTTAAAAGTACCTTCGGGCTGCCGACGCTCAGCATTTGGCTGAGTGACTGAAGCGCCAAGGATTTCGCAGGTGCGCGCGAGAATTCTGTGCTGCCGACGCTCAGCCTTTGGCTGGGTCGCCAAAAAGAATGTGGCTGGCGCCCGATGTTGACGGCGGGCGGATCGTTCGCGAGGAAGAGGAAGAAGAGTCGGACGGCGATATGGCGGCCGGCCGGGACCAGCGGACGGGGTCGCCGCGCTAATCTGTCGCGTCGTAGGTCAGGTCGTATCCGCGGACGCGATAGTCGTGCATGCTGACATACTGGAAGCGCCGGCCCTCGTTCAGGGCGATGACGGCGCCGGCCACGGTGGCCGGCTTCTGCCCGCCGGTGATGTCGACGACGACGTCGCGGCCGCGTACGTTCCGGGCCGCCAGCGCGCCGTAGCACCGGTGCAGCGCGTCGACCAGCGGCCCGGCGAGCTCGAAATGCACGCCCTCCGCGTCACCTGGCGCGCCGGTCAGCTCGGCGAGCGTGACGATCTCCGGCGCCGGCGCCCGGTCCCACAGCAGCGGCGTGATGGTGGCGCGGAATTCGTCGACCTCGCGCCAGGTTCCCGGGCGCTTCTCGGTGTCGCATGAGGGGATCACCACCACGTGGCGCAGCCAGCCATGGCCATGGTGATAGGCGATGGCCTCGGCCGGCATGCGCCAGGACGAGCGGCCGAACCCGGCTCTCGTCCCGGCCTCGCGGATATCGCCCTCCACCCGCACCGGGTCCTTGCCGCGCGAGCTCAGGAACAGGATAAGCGCGCGGCCCGGCAGCGGCTGCAGGTCCTCGTCGACGCTGATGCGCAGCCGCCCGGCCATGTGGCGCGCGCCCAGCCAGAGCACCAGCACCAGCAGCGGGAACCCGGCCAGCCGCAGCCAGACCATGCGCGAGGCCTCGACCTGCGCCCAGGCCGCCGCGACGCTGCCTTCGTCGACCAGCCTGCTCACGGTCTCGACGAACAGCTCGAACAGGATCAGGCCGAAGATCAGCGTCAGGAACACCTTCGGGTTCAGGCCGCCGAACTCCTTCAGCACCCGGATCAGCGCCGTCCGCGCCCGTGTCTCCCCGTTCATGCCGTGCCTCCCGCCGCCGCGAACAGACGCGCCGTTTCCCCCGGCATCGAATTGGTCAGAATGCTGAGCTGGCAGGTGGTCAGGCAGAGCAGGGGGGAGGCCGTGGCCGCGCTCATCGGTTCTGGCCGCCATCCCTTGCGGTGTAGTGCATAAGGGCGCACGCATCCGTCAGAGCGGGCAGGGCGCGCTTCTGGCCGCGCTCGTTTTCTCCGAACCACTTGAAGTTCTCGCCGTTGGGATCCGGTGGCACACCGGCGCCGGCTGCCGACCCGGCAGGCTTGAGCCGTGGATAGCGGACCGGCAGGCCGTCGTCATGGCCCCGCGCCGCGGCCAGGAATGCGGCGATGAAGGGCACTTGGTCGAATGCCGGCGCCGTGCCGCCCGCGTCTTCCGCGCTCGACTCGACGGCGCGCTTGAACGCGGCGACGGCCGCCGCGCGGTCGTCATCGGTCAGAACAGCACCGCCGGCGCCCAGCGAACGGTAGCGTTCCCGCATCTCCTTGCCGCTGCGCAGCTCGTGCGCCGCCAGGCGCAGGCTGGCGCTCCCGAACCCGAGCGGCTTGCCGCCGCCCAGCCGGAAGAATTGCGGCCCCGTCTCGTCCGGGGTCAGCAGCCAGAGCAGGGCGCCGAGCTCGACCTCGCTCAAATTGCCGAGTTGGATATCGAAACGGAATGTCGTTTTCGGCTTCACCCAGCCTTTGATCGAACGGTTCTGGCGGTCGCGCGTGCGGCCGGCCCGCAGATACTCGCGATAGAAGGCCGGCTCGCCGGATGACACCGGTTCGGTAGCGTCGTGCGATACCGGATCTTTCCAATAGTCCGTCGGCAGATCACGGTGATGCGGATAGACCTTCCGTCCGCGCAGGGATCGGCCTTCGCCGTAGCCGATTTGCGCCTTCGGGGCGCCATCCGCCAGCGGCGTGCCCGCTTCGTCACGTGCCAGATAGAACCGGGCCTGCTGCGGCTTGGGCTGGCTCAGAATGGCGAGCGGCACGGGCGTATTGCCGAAGTCCTCGACGGCGTCGTCGCCGAGGCAGTCGGTGGCGCCGATCCGCAGGCTGCCGCGCCAGGCTGTCGGCCCCGTTCGGCTGCTGCCCTCTTGCCCGACCCAGCCGAACACCCGGTCGGCGGGCGAGAGCTCCCCGATCGTCCGGGCGGGCCGGAGCGATGCCGGCAGCAGGTCGAGCGGGCTGTTCCGGTGCAGGACTCGTGAGATAATCACGGGAAAGGGACCGACCGGCCGTCCCTGGTGATCGTAAAGGATGTAACAGAGCGAACCGTTCTCGAGCTTCGTTTCCCGATCGCAATAAACGTGGATGGAGTAGGCCGTCTCACCGACATTGCGACCCAGCCAGTCGGATGGTTTTTGGCCTTTCTTCTTTCGTGCCTTCAAGGCCGGCTCGTGCTCACGCCGATAGTCTCGGATCAGGTTTTCCCATTTCCGCTTCCAATCATCACTCAGAGGCAGCGGCTGCTGCTTCGGTGTGCCGGGATCATGGAAAAAGATCCGTTCGTCGTGCTTTCGGCCGATATTGCGTCCCGTCACGCAGGCCCAGCCTTCGTCGAACCATCGCGCGTTTTGATGAGGCCGAGGAGGTTGTGCCTCTCCGAACGGAACGACATGCAGAACCTGCCAATAGACGAACGTTGGGTTGGTGTGTGTCTTCCGCAGCGCCCAGAATGAGACCTTCTGGCGATGCTTCGGTTTGATTCCCTTGTAGCGCCGTGTGGGATAGCTCTTCAGCCAGGCGGCATACATCGCACCGTCGACGATCCACTGCATCCTGCCGTTCCTTTCGGCATAGCGTGGCAGGCTGGGGGTCGCTCCCATCAGCAGCGTCAATGCGCCGTTTTCCACGCGTGCCGGGACCATTGCCAGGCCGTCGCGCGCGTCCATGCGATAAGCCAGCCGGTCCTCGTGCCCCCGGAACACGCCGAAACGGGAGTTGGTCACCGCCTCGTAGGCGGCGCGCAGCATGCCGCGTACCGCCGTCGGCGACAGATAGGGCTTTTGCGGGCAGCGTGGGTCGCACAGCACCGGGAAGGTCTTGTGCCCCGCGGCTGTGCCGTCCTTTTCTTCCTGCAGGCGCGCCGTGTCCGGCAGCAGCAGCGGCGTCTCGGTGGTCAGCTCGACCGTCAGCCGCCCGCTATAGCGATCCTCCAGATAGCGGTGATGGCCGGCCGGGGCATGGTCGCCCAACTCGGCGTGGTCCGGCTTGCGCGGCGGCGCCGGAACGAAGTTGTACGGATTGTGGAAGCCGTCAGTCGACGGGGACCGCGCGCCAGCCATGGATCAGTTCCTCCGCGACATAGGTGTTGCCGTGCCGTTCGTCGACGGCCAGGTACTCCGCGCACTGAAGCTCGATGCCGTGCCCGGCCGGCAGGCCGGGGAAGGGCACGTGCTGCGCGGCGATGCGCGCCTCCCAGAGACAGCTCCAGCCGTCCCGGGTCGGCAGGTCGAGCTGCCGGCCGAACAGCAGGTAGGTCTGGGGCAGGACGTCGTCCGCCGGCATGTCGTCGTCCGCCGCCGTGCCGTCGTTCCGGACCGCCACCTGCACGGCCCGGCCCCGGCCGCCGCCGTGATGCAGCCAGCGCAGCTCCAGCGCCTTGTCCGGCGACGCGGCGACGTCGAACAGCCGTGCCTCGAACACCCGCGGCGCCAGCTCGTCCCAGGGCGGACAGCCCGGCGGCAGGTCCGGCCGGGCGCCGGCAAGCCGGGTGAAGACGCAGGCGTCGGGCGCCATCAGCACCCCGACCATCGGCCGGCGGCTCAGCCGGTCCATCGCCGCCGCCAGCGTCGTGTCCTCCAGCACCTGGCGTTGCAGGACCACCATCTCAGCCGTCGCCGTCCGCCGGCGTCACCAGCACCGTTCGCCAGGCCGTCTCCAGCATCGGCCGCCAGTCCGGCAGGCGCGTGTCCAGCGCCATGCCGTCGAGCGTGCCGCCGGTCACCGGGTCCATGCCCGAAAGCCGGATGCCCGCCAGCCTGATCTCGCCATAGCCCCGGTTGCCGCCATAGCCCAGGGTCAGCCAGCCCGTCCGCAGGTCGTCCAGCGTCAGGACCAGCAGCGCCAGCGCGGCCAGCCGTTCCTGGTGGCGGCGATCCCCGGCCACCGGCGTGGCGCCGGCGCGGGGCAGCCGGTTCCAGTCCAGCTCCAGCCGCATGGCCGGCCAGTCGACACCCCACGGCTCGACGGCGTTGAACAGCAGGTTGTCGGCGGCACCCCCGGTCCAGCGGTCGATGGTGACATGATCCGCGCGCCGGAACCGGACCTCGCGGCCGTCCCGGTCGCGCAGGCCCTGGCAGGGATCGGCGTCGTCCCGGTCCACCGACGCCATGCGTTGCCACGCCGCCGGGTCGAACGTCGGCGCGTCGGCCTGGCAGTCCATCACCGACAGCGCGCCCCGGCCGGGCAGCCAGGCATCGTCGGCCGCCGCCCGGTCGGCCGCGATCTTCGGGCCGCCCCTGCCGAACAGGTGCTCGATCAGCGGATGCGGCCGGATCTGCGCGTCGAACGCCGCGTCGCGCGGGGGGTCGTCCCGCGTCACGGTGCGCACGATGCGTTCGGCGTGGCTGCGCAGCACGCCCTTGATGGCGCTGCCGGGCAGCAGCGGCGCCAGCCCGCCGTCGACCCGCCGGGTCAGCAGCGGCAGCGTATCGATCACGGCGCCGCCGGCGTTCGCCGCCACCATCACCGGCAGCGCCGGCCGCCAGTCGATCTCGATCGCCAGCACTTGCGCCTGGCCGTGATGGTTCCGGCCCGACGGCGCGATGGCGATCGTCTGTCCCCAGCCGCCGTTCAAGCGCGCCTGCAGCAGCGCCAGGACACCGTCGCGGGTCGACCAGTCCTGTTGGCTGATGCGCGGCGCCGTCAGCCGGAGCCGGCCGAGCCCCCGGGTGCCGGCGGCGCCGATGCGGAACGATCCCGACGCCAGCAGCTCGGACAGCGCGCCCAGCCAGGCTTTGGCCCGGTCCAGGCCGATCTCCCCGACCTCCAGGGTCAGGCAGAGCGGGATCCCGGTGCCGGCCGGCAGCACCGGCCGCTCGAACTTGATGCCGCGCGCCGCCGTGCCGCTGTAGCGGTCGATCCCGACGCCGTCCCGCGCTTCCGGCGCCACGCCCGCGTCGATGATCGCGTCTTCCACCAGGATGAAGCTGGTCGTGCCGGGCTCGGTGGCGGTGTCGCCGTCGGGCCGGCCCCACAGCGGCTCGGCGTCCAGGTGCGGAACGCTGGCCGCGCGAAGGGCGCCGGCGAGACTGGTGCCCGGCACGTAGAGCCGGCCGAGGCCGTCGCGGGCGAGCGGCAGGTCGGCCGCCGTGTCGTCGTCCGCGCCGCCGACATGGACGGCCGTCTCCGCCACTAGCACGCCCTCCAGGCGCAGACGGTGCGAGAATCGGTGGCGTCGTCTGTCCGGTGCCGGCGCCGGTGATGGCATGGCGTCCGTGTCGCTCATGGCCTGTCCACCGCGCGTTCGCGCTCGACGTTGAGGCGGTGTTCGTAGATCGCCACGCGATAGAGTGACTGCAGTGTCTCGGCCCAGAGCGCATGCCGCAGGGCCGCGCTACCGTCCCGCGTCAGGACCGGAAACGCGTCGGCCTCGAGCCGCGTCCAGAGCGTGTCGGGGTCCTCGATGAAGCCGGCGAGGGCCGGGGCCGCGCGCTCCCAGTCCCGGGCCCGCCGCGCGTTCGCCTTGAGCTTGCCGGCCCAATCCAGCAGCTTGCCGGCGTCGCCGTCGGTGGCGAATTGCTGCAGCGCGTCGCGCAGCCGGCCCAGCTGGCTGGGCGACGGCGTCGATTTCGCCGTGCCCGCCGCGCGCGAGACGGCAAAGCCCACGATCTCGCGTCGCGCTTTCGGCGCCGCCAGCAGCAGGTCCAGCCGGCGCCGTATGGTCCGCCGCCAGCATGCCCGCTCCAGCCGCCGCGCCGCCGCGAATGCGGGTTCGTCCCCGGATGCGACCAAGTCCGGCGATTTCGTGTCGGCCGCCGCCCGGTCCGGTTCGCCGGCGGCTGCCGTCGGGGCTGGCCGTGTCCGCATCGGTCGCGCGATCAGCGGATCGTTGAACGTGACATGGCCGAAGCCTTCGCCGCGCCGGTCGCCGAGACCGGCCATGGCGATGCGGGCCAGCGCCCGCGACAGCGCGTCGCCGGCGATCGGCTGGCTCCCGGCCGTGTGCAGGCGGAAGCGCGCGCAGGATCCGGCTTCCAGCGCCACCAGCGACGGCCGCGGCAGGCCCCAGCGGGTCTGCCAGCCCTCCAGGCGGCGGACCCGCCCATGCCCCGACAGCAGCGCCAGCCGGATGTCCCCGCGTCCCAGCTCGGCTGTCAGTGCCGCGCGCAGCGCCGTCTCCAGCGCCGGCAGCGTCGCGCCGGCGGCCAGGCTGCCGGTCCGCCCGACGAAGTCCGACAGCAGCCAGACGAACAGCTCGTGGTCCGACGCGGTGTCGCCCGGCACCGGACAATCCGTCGGCAGCGGTTCCGGTGTTCCGAACGAGGCGCGGCACCGGCCGTAATCGTCCTTGCGCGACCGCCCCAGCGTCAGCGTCCGCGATCCGTCCGCCAGGCCGGAAAGCTGGCCCGCCAGCGTGGCGTGGAACCTGATCTCGCCGATATAGGTTTCGCCTTCCGGCAGGCATTCGTAGGTGTAGACGCCCGGCCCGGCACCGCCCTGCTCGGCGCCGCCCTGTCTGGCATCGTCCTGCTCGGCGTTGATCGGCCGCTGGCTCAGGTCGTCGATCGCATTGTGCGTGCGGATGTGCGGCCGGGGCGCCGCCACGTGCCCGGGCAGGCGCGCGTCGTCCTCCGGCGTCGCGCCCAGATAGGCGCCGCGCGCGGACACGTACCGGACGTCCCCGGTTTCGTCATCGTCGAAGAACCGGTTGGCCAGGGTCGCGGGGACGTCCAGGCGGCCGCCTTCCTTCCGCTTCGACAGGCAGAAGGGGACCGGCCGGCCCGCCCGCCCGTCGACCGGGATGGTTGCCGCCATGACCCGGATCCGCCCCTCGGCCAGGTGCGTGGCGAGATCGGGCAGCCGGCCGCGCAGCGGTTCGGCCAGCGCCGCCAGCAGCGGGCTCCCCGGAATGTGGTCGAAGCTCTCGACGACGTTGCCGACCACGGCCCGCGCGACCACGACCGGCTGCAGCAGCTTCAGCGTCACCGGCATGGCGAGCCAGTCCGGGTCCTGTCCGGACGGGACGCCCGCGGCCAGGCGGGGGCCGACCGTCTCGGTCCGGTCCGGGCCCGGTGGCGG
>JANQKO010000585.1 GCA_028281075.1 Alphaproteobacteria bacterium
TGACGCCCGGACGAGCGCGGAATTGCGTTTCAGCGCGGCGACGATGCCGACCGGCAGCCCGACGGCGACGGCCAGCAGCAGCGCCGACAGCGTCAGGCGCAGCGTGTCGGGAATACGGTCGGCGAACATCTCGGTCACCGGAATGCCGGTGAAGATGCTGCGGCCGAACTCGCCCCGCGCGATATCCCGGAGATAGCGGCCGTACTGCACGGCGATGCCGCGGTCGAGCCCGAGCTGCTGCCTGAGCTCCGCGCGCTGCGCCTCCGGCGTATCGGGCGGCAGCAGGTGGTAGGTCGGGTCGCCGCTGATCCGCGTGGCGACGAACACGGCCGTCACCACGATCCACAGCGTCAGCAGCCCCCGCAGGCCTCGCCAGAAAAAGAAGCTGCCCGACACCACCGCTCTACCCGTGACGCAGTTCCTTTCGCCGGACGGCGTGCCGCCACGCCCGCCCCGGCGTCTCTTGCATTAGGGATAGCGAGTGCTTGACGTTCTGAAAATCCGGAAATAATTGTGTTTCATTTCTGATTTCAAGAACATGAGATGATCAGCAATCTCCGGCATTTCAGCTATGTCGCCGCCGTCGCCAAGCACGGCAGCCTGGTCGCCGCGGCGGCCCAGCTCAACGTCTCGCCGTCGGCGATCAGCGCCGCCATCAAGGCCTGCGAGGACGAATTCGGCTACGAGATCTTCGTGCGCCGGCCGGCGAAGCGCCTGCAGCTCACACCGCTGGGCCAGGACTTTGTGCGCCAGGTCGCCGGCATCCTCGAACGCTTCGAGGCCTTCCACGACGCCGCCCGCGGTCTGGGGCAGAACCCGGTCGGCCAGGTCTCGGTCGGCTGCTTCAGCTCGTTCGCGCGCCGGATCGTGCCGCCGGTGATGGCTCATCTCGCCGACGCCCATCCGCAGCTCTCGATCGCCCTCACCGAGGCCGACCATACCGGGCTCGCCGACGGCCTGAAGACCGGCGCCATCGAAGCGGCGATCATCTATGACTTCGTGCAGGATCGCAGCCTCGTCTACGAACCGCTGCTGGAGGTGCGTCCCTATGTGATGCTGCCCGAGGCGCATCCGTTGGCCGGCGAAGCGTGTATCCATCTCGCCCAGGTCGCGGACGAGAACCTGGTCTGCATCGACGAGCCGTTCATTCGCGATTACCTGATCACGCTGTTCGCCGCCAACGGCCTGACGCCGCGGATCTGGCGGTTCTCCAAGTCGATCGGCATGCTGTTGAGCCTGGTGGCCCATGGGCTCGGCTATTCCATCGCCTTCCTGCGCTCGCACAGCGTCATCGAGCCCGGCCACCGTCTGCGCAGCATCCGGATCGCGGATGCCGTGCCGACGCACAACATGGTCATCGCCACCAATCCGCAGATGACCCGCACCCGCCGCGTCGACGCCTTCACCGCCGCCTGTCACCACGTCATGAACAGCGGCGGTCTGAAGAAACGCTTTCAGGTCGGGGTGTGAGGCGGCCTATGCCTCGAAACGGTCCGTGGCGTCACGATCGCGGTCGTATTGCCGCGTCAGCGGAAACGGCGGCAGCCAGGACTCGCGGCGGATGGTCCAGCTTTCGTAGGTCGGTATCAGTTGGTCAGGGGCATCGAGCGCCCCCAGATGCACTTCGATTTCGTCTCCGCTGCGGGCAAAAACCGACGCGCCGCAGCGGGGGCAGAAATGCCGCCCGTCATACTCGCGCGTTTCACCTTCGATCGTCACCGCGTCCTCGGCAAACACCGCGGCGGCATAAAACAGGGCGCCATGATGCTTGCGGCAGTTCAGGCAATGGCAGATGCCAACCCGGTAAGGGCGTCCCGACGCCACGATTCGAACGTTGCCGCACAGGCAACCGCCGGTGAACCGGTCCATGCCACGCCTCCTCTAAGCTGTCTCTATATCCCCAAATAGGCCCGCTTCAAATCCGCGTTCTCCAGCAGTTCCGCCGCCGCGCCCGAGAGCGTGACGGCGCCGTTCTCGATTACATAAGCGCGGTCGGCGAGCGCCAGTGACTGCATCACGTTCTGCTCGACCAGCACGACCGCCAGGCCGTCGTCGTTGATACGGCGGATCAGCGCGAACATCTGCTCGACCAGCAGCGGCGACAGGCCGAGCGACGGCTCGTCCAGGATCAAGAGCTTCGGCTCGGCCATCAGGCCGCGGCCGATCGCCAGCATCTGCTGCTCGCCACCCGACAGCGTGCCGGCGGCCTGGCCCAGGCGTTCCTCGAGGCGCGGAAAGATTTCCAGCACGCGCGCGATATTGGCCGCCCGGTTCGGCTTGCCGCGGCGGTAGCTGCCGAGCTCCAGGTTCTCGCGCACGCTCATGTTCGGAAAGATGCGCCGGCCTTCCGGCACCTGCACCAGGCCGCGTTCGACGATGGCCTCCGAGGCGGCGCCGGTGACGTCCTCGCCGGCGAAACGGACGCTGCCGGCGAACGGCCGGTACAGCCCGCTGATATTGTTGTTGAGCGTGGTCTTGCCGGCGCCGTTGCTGCCCAGGACGGCGACGATCTCGCCGTCCGCGACATCGATGTCGATGCCGCGCAGGATCCTGACCTGGCCGTAGCCGGCCTCCAGCCCGCGCACCTCAAGCATGGCCGTCCTCCGGCGTGCGCATGCGCTCGGCCGCGCCATGGCCCAGATAGGCCTCGACCACGCGCGGGTCGGCGGCGATCTCGGCCGGCGCGCCTTCGGCGATCAGCACGCCGTCATTGAGGACATAGGTATAGTCCGACAGGTTCATCACCGCCTGCATCACGTGCTCGATCAGGAAGATGGTGATGCCGCCGGCGCGGATCTGCTTGATCAGGCCGACGATCTCGTCGATCTCGGTCGGGTTCAGGCCGGCCATGACCTCGTCCAGCAGCAGGAGCTGCGGCTCGGTGGCGAGCGCCCGGGCCAGCTCCAGCCGCTTGCGTCCGGCGACCGTCAGGCCGTCGGCCGGCTGCTCGGCCTGCGCCGCCATGCCGACGCGGTCCAGCACCGCGCGGGCGCGCGTCGCCGCCTCGCGCCGGTCCGCCGTGCGGTGATAGGCACCGACCATGACGTTCTCCAGCGTCGTCAGGCCGGCGAAGGGCTGGGTGATCTGGAATGTCCGCACCATGCCGCGGCCGCAAATCCGGTGCGGCTTCAGGCCGGCGAGGTCGCGGTCCTGGAAACGCACGCTGCCGGCGTCCGGCGTCAGGAAGCCGGCGACCATGGCGAACAGCGTCGTCTTGCCGGCGCCGTTCGGCCCGATCAGCGAGACGATCCGGCCGGCGTCGACGCTGAGGTCGACGTTGCTGACCGCGGCCAGGCCGCCGAAGGATTTCGACAGGCCGCGGACGTCAAGCATCTTCGGCGTCCTTCGGCCGCGCCCGGCCCTTGAACAGGCCGATCAGGCCGTTCGGCAGGTAGCCGATGATGGCGATCAGGATCAGGCCGTAGACGATCAGGCTCAGGCCCGGTGTCTGGATATAGTGGCGCGTGACCTCGTTGACGCCGTGCAGCACGAACGACCCGACCAGCGGCCCGAACACCGTGCCCATGCCGCCGACGATGCTGACCAGCAGCATCTCGACCGAGGTCGCGACGCCATAGGCGATCGGCGGATCGATATAGAGGAACTTCTGGGCATAGAAGGTGCCACCGACGCCGCCCATGGCGCCCGAGATCATGATCGCGTACATCTTGCAGCGGAACGCGTTCACGCCCAGCGCCTCGGCCGCGTCCTCGTTCTCGCGGATGGCTTTCAGGTAGGCGCCGAAGCGCGAGCGTTCGAGCCACCAGGCGATGGCCAGCGACACCACCGTCAGCGCCAGCGCGATATAGTAATAGCCGGCCGGATCGTCGAACTGCAGGCGCGCGAGGCCCGGCTCGTGCTCGATGAAGATGCCGATGCCGCCGCCGGTGAACTCGACCGAGTTGGCCAGCACCTTGAACACTTCCGCGAAGGCGAGCGTGATCAGCGCGAAATAGGAGCCGCGCAGGCCGTAGCGGAAACTCAGGAAACCGACGAAGGCGCCGACCGCGGCGCCGGCGAAGAGCGCCGCGATGGCGCCGATCCAGGCGTCGATGCCGAAGGTCATCAGCAGGATCGAGGAGGTATAGGCGCCGGTGCCGAAGAACACGACGCTGCCGAACGAGAACTGGCCGGCATAGCCGCCGAGAATGTTCCAGGACTGGCCCAGGAAGGCGCTGAACAGGATCAGCGTCAGCACGTCGATCAGGAACCGGTTGGCGATCAGCAGCGGCGCGATCAGCGCCAGCACCAGCAGCGCCGCCAGGAACAGGAGTGTCCGGACCGCCACGGCGTCAGACCTTGGACCCGAACAGGCCGGTCGGCCGGAACAGCAAAATCAGGATGAAGATCAGCGAGATGCCGATCTGGCCCAGGCTCTCGCCCAGATAGAGCCCGCCGACCGACTCGGTGATGCCGATGATGAAGCCGCCGACCAGCGCGCCGACGAAGCTGCCCATGCCGCCCAGCACCACGATGGTAAAGGCGATGATGACGAAGATGTTGCCGGTCGATGGATCGACATAGAACGAGGGCAGCAGCAGGCAGCCGGCCGCGCCCAGGCAGGCGATGCCGATGCCGTAGCTCAGCGCGAAGACATGCTCGACATTGATGCCGACCAGCCGCGCGCCCTGCCGCTCCTTGGCGACGGCGCGGATCGCCTTGCCCATGTCGGTCTTCGCCATCAGCAGCCACAGCAGCAGGCAGATCGTGAGCGAGGCGAAGAACGAGATCACCTTGGGCAGCGCCAGGAACACGAACCCCAGGTCGAGTGACTCGTACGCATAGGGCACGTCAATGGTCTGCTGGTCGGCGCTGAACAGGAACAGCGCGCCGTTCTCGAACACGATCGCCAGGCCCAGCGTGATCAGCAGGATGTTCTGGTCGCGCCCGTGCGCCAGCTTGCCGATGCCCCAGCGGTAGAGCGCATAGCCGAAGAAGAAGCTGCCCGGCACCACGATCAGCAGCGAGACATAGGGATCGATGCCGGCCAGGCTGAAGAGATAGAAGGTGGCGTAGAGCGCCAGCATCAGCAGCGCGCCGTGCGCGAAGTTGATGATGTGCAGCACGCCGTAGATCAGCGTCAGCCCCAGCGCCACCAGCGCGTAGATCGCCCCGAACATCAGTCCGTTGACGATTGCCGCCGGCATCATGGTCATCGACAGCATGGCGCCGCCTTCGTTTCTTTAAACGCTCCCTCTCCCCCGCCCGCGTGGCGGGGGAGAGGGGAACGCCGGTACGTCGGGGCTGGGCCGGACCGCCTCAGGCGCGCGGCCGTGGGAACACGGGCTTGGCCGTCGCGAACTCGGTCGGATAGATGATGTCGACGTCGCCCTTCAACGCCTGGATCGAGACGGCGCGCGAGCCGGTGTTCTGGCCGTTGACGAACTTGGTCGGCCCGTAGGGCATGATCAGCGGATCGAGCGTGCTGCTCTCCAGCGCCGCGATGACCGCGTCGTTGTCGGTCGAGCCGGCCCGCTCGAAGGCGTCGTGCAGCAGCCGGATCGAGTTGTAGGCGAGGTAAACTTCAAACGTGAAGAACTTGCCGTCGGCCTCGACTCGGCCGCGCATCTCCCGCGCCACCTCGGATTTCGGATTGTACCAGTGGTTGACGTCGATCATGTATTCGGCGACGTCGGGCAGGTCGTTGATGAACTTGAAGTTGAAGCCGCCGCCCAGCACCGAATAGCTGGCCGCGAAATCGATCCGCTGTTGCTTCAGCGTGCGCGCCAGCAGCACGTATTCGCCGGGATAGTTGATCGGCATCACCACGTCGGGTTTCATCGACTTGATGCGCAGCGCGATGTTGTCGAAGTTGCGGGTCGGGTTGGCGTGCTTGATCGTCTCCAGCACGTCGAAACCCTGCTGCGGCAGCAGTTCCTGCATCAGCTTCGCCGTGCCGCTGCCATATTCCGATTCCTCGTGCACCACCACGACGGTCTTCGCCGGCGAGCCGGCCGCCTTGTTGATCCGGCCCAGGTTGACGGCGGCGTCGTTGGCGATGCGGCCGTAGCCGTCGGCCATGCGGAACACGTTCTTCAGCCCGCGCCCGACCAGGCGGTCGGAAACGCCGATGTCGATCGAGAAGGGGAGGTTGTACTTCGCCGCCGCGGCGGTCGCCGCCAGCCCGACCGAGCTCTGGTAGCAGCCGGAGAAGGCGTTTACGCCGGCCTCGTTCATCTTCTCGACCTCGGCCGCGCCGATCTGCGGCTTCGCCTGCGAGTCGCCCAGCACGGCTTCCAGCTTGGCCCCGCCCATGGACTTGACGCCGCCGGCGGCGTTGATGTCGTTGATCGCCAACTGGCAGCCATAGCGGCACTGGTTGCCGGCGAAGGCGAGGAAGCCGGTGACGGGATGGATCAGGCCGATCTTGACGCTGTGGCCGTCGGCGCGGGCGACATGCGGAAAGCCCAGGCTGCCGGCGGCGGCCAGCGCGCTTGCGCCGGCGACGAAGCGCCGCCGCGAAACGGATGTCCGGTTGCTGCGTTCGTGTGATTTCTTGCTCATCGTTGCTCCTCCCTGAGGTCGATTGCGTATCGAGCGGCGCGCGACTCGCCCTGACTATAGGGCAGCGCCGGATCGGGTCAAAACCGGGCGCCGGCCGTCATTCCGCCGCCGGCAGCTTGGCGCCGGCGTCCTGGCGGGCGCGGAACCGGCCGACCGAATGGGCATGCGCGGCTTGCGCCTTGGGGCTCATCTCGCGGTCCAGGCGTTCCTCCATCTCGAAGGCGCCCGGCGTCGCCTGGCCACGTACCAGCAGCGCCGTCGCCCGGGGCGCGCCGCGCTGCCGCACGGCCGCCGGGATATAGCTGATGCCGAGGCCGATGCGCCGGTCGCCGCCGTCGTTGCCGCGCGAGCTGTGCACCAGGTTCGTGTGGTGCAGCGACATCTCGCCCGCCTTCAGTTCCATCGGCACGCCGGTCTCGTGATCGAAGCGGTCCGGGATGCCCTGGCCGCGCTTGATCATGTTCCACTCGCCGTAATCGTCCACGTGCTCGAACTCGCCCCATTTGTGGCTGCCCGGCAGCACGTGCACGCAGCCGCTCTCGACGCTGGCGTCCGACAGCGCCACCCAGGCCGTGACGTGCAGCGGTGGTTCGAGGAAGAAGTACTTGCCGTCCTGGTGCCAGCGCACGTAGGCGGGCGTGCCTGGCTCCTTGATCCAGGTGGTGGTGTGATAGACCAGGATGTCCGGGCCGATCACGTCCTCGACCGCGTCCAGGATGGCCGGATGGTGGACCAGTGTGTCGGCCCATTCGAACAGCAGGTAGGACTTCGACTTCTCGGGGAAGTCCAGCGGATGGCCGATCTCGGCCTCGTGGCGCTCCAGCCCGGCGCGGCAGCGCGCCACCTCGTCCGGCGACAGCACCGGCACCGGCGAATAATAGCCCTGATCGTGATACTGACGGACGGCGTCCGCCGACAAGACCTTCGGCACGACCGTTCCTCCCCGACGTGGCGCCCGCCGCGATTATGGCATAGGCTTTTTCCCGTCTCCACCGACCGGAATCCGCCATGACCGCCTATCTCGATCGCGTCGCCGGCTTCGCCGCCGAATTCCCCGACACGGACATCCCCGATACCGTCCTCGACCACGCGCGGCTGGTGGTGGCCGACTGCATCGCCGCCTGTGTCGGCGGCGCGGCCGAGCCGGAGGTCGCGGCCCTGACCGCGCGTCTGCTGCCGGCGGGCGCGGGCGGGCCGGCCGCGGTGCTGGGCGCCGGGCGCACGGCCGATGCGGGCAAGGCGGCCTTCATCAACGGCACCGCCGGGACGTTCCTGGAGATGGACGAGGGCAACCAGTATTGCCGCGGCCATCCCGGCATCCACACCGTTCCCGCCGCCATCGCCTGGGGCCAGGCGCATGGCGTCAGCGGGTCGTCGCTATTGGCCGCGATCGTCATGGGCTACGAGATCGGCTCCCGCGTCGGCATCGCCGCGAACCTGCGGCCGACCATGCATCCGCACGGCACCTGGGGCGCGGTCTGCGCCGCGGTCGCGGTCGGGCGGATGGCGGGCTACGACGCCGGCCGCATGCAAACGCTGTTGAACGTCTGCTCCAACATGGGCCTCGCGACCAGCCGGCGCACCATGCTCGAGGGCGGGACCGTCCGGAACATCTTCGCCGGCGTCGGCAACCAGATGGGCATCCTGGCGCACGATCTGGTCGAGGCCGGCTTCACCGGCGAGAACGATGGTCTCGGCAATGTCTTCGGTAAGGTCGTCTCGGAAACCTTCGACCCGTCCGCCATGACCGAGGACCTCGGCAGCCGCTGGGAAATCGCCCGCAACTATTTCAAGGGCCATTCCTGCTGCCGCTACAACCATGCGTCATTGGACGCATTGGAGATGATCCTGGCCCAACGCCCCGGCGGCATTCGCGTCGATGAAATCGACCGCGTCGAGGTCGAGACCTACTCGCTCGCCGTCGAGCTCGGCGACCGGAGCCCGCGCAACACGCTCGCCGGCAAGTTCTCGGTGCCGTTCGCCATCGCCACCACGCTCATCAACGGCAACAGCGGCGTCGCCAGCTTCACCTGGGATGCCATCCGCAACGACGAGATCCAGGCGCTGGCAAAAAAGGTCGAGGTCCGCGAGGACCCCGCCATGACCGCCAAGATGCCCGACCTCCGCCCGGCCGCCGTCAAGGTAACCCTCACCGACGGCACGGCATTGACGGCCGCGACGGACACCAACAAGGGCGATTGGCAGGACCCTTACACCGAGCCTGAGCTTGCCGAAAAGTTCATGACCCTCACCACCCGCCGCTGGACACCAGCCGGCGCCCAAGCCGTCCACGACGAAATCATGAACTTGCGCAACGCCCCCTCGCTCGATCGACTGACGGCTCTGATCGAAAGCGCCGGCGATGCCACGGAGGCGGTGGCATGACTGGCGGGTCATTGCACGATGGCCCTGGATGCCCGTGTCGAGCACGGGCATGACGTATTAGGGTGGTGATAGAGCACCCCTACCGTCATTGCCGGGCTTGACCCGGCAATCCAGAAGCGGGCCACCAACCGCGCGAACCTGAACGAGGCCAATCCATGTCCACACCCGGTATCGACGAGAGCGATTACATCCGCGCCTTCATGAGCGAGCGGCCGGTGGATTTCGCGGAAGCGGCGCTGATCGTCGTCGACATGCAGTACGCCACCGGGCACCGGGACGGCGCGCTGGGGCGGCGCATGGCCGCCGAGGGTTCGAACGTCGCCGGCTACCGTTTCGACCGCATCGAGACCAAGGTGGTGCCGAACATCAAGCGGCTGCTGGCGGACTTTCGCGCGCGCGGCGGCGCCGTCGTCTACCTGACCGTCGGCGCGCGCAACCGCGACTGCTCGGACGCACCGCCGCATATGAAGAAACTGTTCGTCTCGCTCGACAATTTCGAGGGCAGCCGCGACCACGAGATCATCGACGAATTGAAGCCCGAGCCCGGCGAGGCGGTGATCAACAAGACCTCGATCGGCGCCTTCGCCTCGACTGGCATCGACCATCTGCTGCGTTCCTTGGGCAAGAGCCAGCTCTACATATCGGGCGTTTCGACCAACATGTGTGTCGACACCACGGCCCGCGAAGCCGCCGACCGGGGCTACAAGGTGACGCTCATCGAGGATGCCTGCGCCACCACGCACGAAGACCTGCACAATGCCACCATCACCAATTTCCAGCGCCTGTTCGGCCGCGTGATCTCGACCGACGACGCGCTGACGGAATTGCAGTCCGGAGCGTGAGAAAACGTTCGGGGAGGACGGCCTCCCCGAACGCATCCAGTTGACCTAGAGGTCCCGCGCGGCGGTGTGCACGATCTTCGGCCAGTTCCCCTCGGCCTTGTCGATGTTGCCGTCGACGTCCTGCAGGAAGGTGGCGTAGATCTCCTCGTTCAGATTCAGATACAGCTTGCCGTCCTCGATCTTCCAGAGATTCGGATCGCCGTCGAACTTCTTGCCGACGGAGACGCCGTAGGCGCAAAAGCCGCCGTACTGCGGCAGGTAGCGGCCGGGATTTTGCGCGAAGGCATCGAGATGCTGCTGGCTGCTGAAGCGGTAGGCGGCGCCGTCATGCACGTGCACGAACGCATCCGAGCCGCGCATCGGCTTGCCGACGGTGAAATAGGCGACCGCGTCGTAGCCGTGCAGGGCCAGCGGCGCGCCGCTGATCGACAGGCCCGGCACAACGTTCAGTTCGTCGGCCGCCTGCGCCGGCGCCGTGGCGCCGATCAGCGCGACCGAGACAAGGGCGGCGGTAGCGAGTTTCGTAAACAACATAATCGTTCTCCCAACGGTTTCGGTTGCCGCCGGCGGATCGTGCCGGCATGGGCACAGGTTGGGAGAGGGGGTTGATCAGACAAGAAAGCGGCAGATGATTGGTCTGAACGGCATCGTCTTCAGGACGATATGCAAAGTATCGATATCAGGCCGCCTCGCGGCGCACGTCGCGCGGGCTGCGGCCGTAGCGGTTGGCGAAGGCGCGCGAGAAGGCGGCCGGCGACTGGTAGCCGACGCGGGCCGCCACCGCCTGGATCGGCTCGGCGGTGCCGGTCAGCAGTTGCAGCGCCTTCTGCAGCCGGAGATCGGTGAGATAGGCCATGGGCGCCGTGCCCATCAGCGCCTGAAAGCGGTCGGCGAAGCGGCTGCGCGACATGCCGGCCGCGGCGGCCAGGCTGTCGAGCGTCCAGCCGGGCTCGATCTCCCGGTGCATCCGGCTCAACGCCCGACCGATGCGCGGGTCGGCCAGCCCCTCGATCATCTTCGCCAGCGCCGGATCCTGGCCGGCGCAGGCGCGGATCACCTCGATGAACAGCGCCTCCGACAGCCGCATGACCGACGTGGCGAATCCCGGCTCGCCGGCGAACATCCGCCGCGTGATCAGCCGCATGAGCTCGTCGAGCCAGGGCGCCGCGAGCCGCACCTCGGCCGTGACCAGCAGATGGTCGGGCAGGGCCCGCAGCAACGCGTGATCGCCGTGGCCGGCGAAGTCGAAATGACCGCAGATCAGCTTGGTATCGGCCTCCGCCCGCGGTTCGCCGCCATAGACCAGGAGTCCGTCGCCGCCATAGCCCGAGCGTTCCAGCACCGTCTCGAGCGGCGCCGGCGCCGCGTCCGGCCGGTCGCTCAGCACATGCGCCGCGCCGTTCGGGATGACGATCATGTCGCCGGGGTTCAGCGCCACGGCATCGCCGTTCGCGCCGATCCGCACGTGGCAGCGCCCCTGCGCGGCGAGATGAAACCGCGCCGCCCGCCCGTAGGCCGGCACGGCCACCGACCAGGGCGGCGAAAAGGCCGTGCGGAAATAGAGCGTGCCGCGCAGCTGAAGCAGGTCCAGGATATCGCTTAAGGCATCCATTTTGCCGACCGTCCCATGATATCAGACGATCAGGTAAGTATTCCGGCGTCGATTGTCGAGACCGCGCCGAAGCTGGCGCCGCCCTCTCGCCGGCACGGCCCTGGACTGCCGGGCCAAGCCCGGCAATGACGAATTTGCCGTTGTTTTTTCCACTTCCGTCATGCCCGGACTTGATCCGGGCATCCAGGGCCGCATCGACCGGACCCGGTTCCGGCGCAGCGCCCCTACCGGCAATCAGATGGCGGGCTAGTTGTGATCTCCCAATAGGTTGCCCATTCGGCCCCGAGCGAGGAAGCTGATGTTGCTGACACATCGATTTCCAAGGAGAGCCGAATGGACATCCACAAGAATGCACGCCTG
>JANQKO010000597.1 GCA_028281075.1 Alphaproteobacteria bacterium
AGATGTTTGCCGCCCGCCGGTCGGTCGAGCAGGTCGAGGAAGGCGACGAGCTGGCGCCGAAGTTCGACACCGACGGCCTGATCCCGGTGGTCACCACCGACGCCGGGACCGGCGAGGTGCTGATGCACGGCTATATGAACGCCGAGGCCTTCGCGCGGACGATCGAGACCGGCGAGGCGCACTACTGGAGCCGCAGCCGCCAGGCGCTCTGGCACAAGGGCGCCACCAGCGGCCTGGTGCAGACGGTCGTGGAGTTGCGCATCGACGACGACCAGGACGCGGTCTGGTTGCGGGTCAACGTCGCTGGCGGCGCGAGCTGCCATGTCGGCTACCGCTCCTGCTTCTTCCGCTCGGTCCCGCTCGGCAAATCCGACGGCCCCGTCCGCCTCACCTTCGAGGAACACGAAAAGGTCTTCGACCCGAAGGACGTCTACGGCGACGCGCCGAACCCGACGAAGCTATAGGGGGCTATCAGCCCTCACCCTCCCACGCGCTTAGCAGCGCGCGGGTCCCTCCCTCTCCCGCAAGCGGGAGAGGGGCAACAAACCGCAGCGGTGGTGACCCCCTCTCCCGCTTGCGGGAGAGGGATGGGGTGAGGGCTAAAGGACGCGACAGTTCAACCGATTTGCCCATCATCTCGCCCCACCCGACAGCAACCGGAATCGCTTCAGGAATTCCGCCCGCACGGCCTCCGGCGGCCGTGGCTCCAGCTCGATCGCCGGCGCATGGCCGCGGAAGCCGAGGACGCGGCGGGCTTCCGCCGTGGTGAAGCCGGCAAGCGCGGTGGCCTCGATAAAGGCGGCAACCTTGTCGGCGCGCTTGATGCGGCGGTGCCAGTTGGCCGGCAGCGCGGCCGGCAGGCCGAAACGCAAGTGAACCGCCCGCTCCAACCGCCGCTCGACGTCCTTGTAGGCCGGGCCGATGGCGGCCTTGAACGGCGTGATCAGGTCTGATGTCACGTATTCGCCCGCATCGTGCAGCAGCGCCGCCAGCAGCAGGCGGTCGCTCGCCGGCGGCCGGCCGGCGGCGACCAGGTCGACCACCAGCAGCGAATGCTGCGCCACCGAGAAGCCGTGCCGGCCGGTGGTCTGGCCGTTCCAGCGCGCCACCCGCGACAGGCCGAGCGCGATGTCCTCGATCTCGACGTCGAGCGGCGACGGGTCGAGCAGGTCGAGCCGGCGGCCGGACAGCATGCGCTGCCAGGCGCGCGGCGGGTCAGCCGGCATGGCGGCGGGACGCGATGACATCAGCCATAGCGCCCGCAGAAACCCGACCGCGCCGGCATTTGCAAGCCCATATTGCGGAAATTCGCCGCCATCCGCTCGTCGAGGTCGACCGGGCCGCCCCGCATATGAGAAAGTGGCGGCACGAAGCGGGCCGGGACACCAAGGGACAGATGCAGTTCGGCGTCAACATCTTCACGCGCGGCATCGGCGCCACGCCCGACGGCATCGCCGCCGTCGCCGGGGCGGCCGAGCGCCTGGGCTACGGCCTGGTCGCGGTGAACGACCATATCGTCGTGCCGGACGACATCCATTCCCGCTACCCCTATTCGGCGAGCGGCGAATGGCCGGGCCGCGCGGTCGGCGAGTGCCTGGACCAGATCTCGGTGCTGGCGTTCCTCGCCGCCCGGACCAGCAGGGTCCGGCTGCTGACCTCGGTGATGGTGCTGCCGCACCGAAGCCCGGTGCTGGCCGCCAAGATGCTGGCGACGCTGGATGTGCTGTCCGGTGGCCGGCTGACGCTCGGCTGCGGCGTCGGCTGGCTGGCGGAGGAGCTGACGGCCATCGGCGCGCCACCTTTCGCCGAGCGCGGCCGGGTTTCGGATGAATACCTCAGGGTCTTCAAGGATCTGTGGACCAGCGATACGCCGGCCTTTAAGGGCGATTACGTGCAGTACGGCGATATCAGCTTCCTTCCGAAGCCCATGCAGAAACCGCATCCGCCGATCTGGATTGGCGGCGAGAGCGGGCGCGCGCTCCGCCGGGCCGTCGAGCTGGGCGACGGCTGGTATCCGGCCGGGAACAATCCCCGCCATCCGCTGACCAGCGCCGCGCGCTACGGCGATGGCGTTGCCGCCCTGCGCGAGAAGGCCGAGGCGGCGGGCCGCGACCCGGCGACCCTGGACCTCGGCTACATGACGCCGTGGGTGAGCGATCCCGAGCCGCAGATGGACGACAATGGCCAGCGCCGGATCTTCACTGGTCCGGCGCAGGCGGTGATCGACGATCTCGGCCAGTTCGGCCAGTTGGGCCTGCGGCACCTGACCCTGTCGTTCCAGGGCGCGAGCGTGCGGCAGTCGACCGACCGCATGGACTGGTTCGCGCGCGAGGTGATGCCGGCCATGACGGACGGGGCATGACCGGCATGAATTTCGGTTTCGATCTGCCGGTGCGGGGTCCGATGGCCAACCCGGACGACCTAAGCGCCATCGTCCGGCGCGGCGAGGCGCTAGGCTTCGCCTGCGTCGTCGTGCCGGACCATATTGTCATTCCCGACCGGATCGTCTCGACCTATCCCTATGCCGCCGACGGCGTCTGGCTGGGCGCGGCGGCCGGCGAGGCGCTGGAGCAGTTGACGCTGTTGTCCTACCTGGTCGGCGTCACCACTGATCTGCGCATCCTGACCTCGGTGATGGTGGTGCCGCACCGCAACCCGGTGATGACGGCGAAGCTGCTGGCGACGGCTGACGTGCTGTCGGGCGGCCGGATCACCGTCGGCTGCGGCGTAGGCTGGATGCGCGAGGAGTTCGAGGCCGTCGGCGCCGAGCCGTTCAACCAGCGCGGCAAGGTGGCCGACGAGTATCTCGCCGTGCTCCGCGAGCTCTGGACCTCGGACGCGCCCGCTTTCGACGGCGTCTACGCCAAGTTCGACAATATCGCCTTCCTGCCGAAGCCGGTGCAGACGCCGCATCCGCCGCTCTGGATCGGCGGCGAGAGCGGACCGGCGCTCCGCCGTGCCGTGCGAACGGGCGATGCCTGGTACCCCATCGGCAACAACCCGAAGTTCCCGCTCGATACCTGGCCACGTTACGCGGCGGCCATCGAACGGCTGCGCGGGTTCGCGCGGGACGCGGGACGCGATCCAGCCAGCATCGGGCTCGCGTACCGCGTCGGCTGGTACGACGAACCGTCGCTGCGCCGGGCGCATGGCGGCGAGGCGGACCGGCTGTTCACCGGCGATCCACAGGCCATCGCCGACGATCTCGCGCGCTTCCGCGAAATGGGCGTGCGGGACCTGACGGTCAATCTGATGGGACCCGACCTGCCGGCGACGCTTGACCGCCTGCGGCGTTTCGCCGATGAGATCATGCCGCTGGCAGCATCCACCTAACGGAAACGAGTTCAAAACCTCATGAGCGACAACACGACCGTCCGGTCGATCGCCATCATCGGCGGCACCGGCAATCTGGGGGCCGGGCTCGCCATGCGCTGGGCCAGGGCGGGCTATGACATCACCGTCGGCTCGCGCACGTCCGAAAAGGCCGAGAGCGCGGCGGCCGAGCTGAACGCCAGGGCCGGCATCGACGGCATTCGCGGCCTGGAGAACGCCGCCGCCGCCGAAGCCGCCGACCTCGTCGTGCTGACCGTGCCCTACGCGCACCAGCAGGACACGCTCGCCGTGATCAAGGGCGGCCTCGACGGCAAGATCCTGATCGACGTCACCGTGCCGCTGATGCCGCCGAAGGTACGCACGGCGCAGGTGCCGCCGTCGGGCTCGGCCGTGAAGGCGGCGCAGGAGATGCTGGGCGACGGCGTGCGCGTGGTCTCGGCCTTCCAGAACGTCGCCGCCGACCACCTGGAAGACCTCGACCACGCCATCGACTGCGACGTCCTGGTCTGCGGCAACGATCCGGACGCCCGCGAGGTCGTCGTCGGGCTGGCCGAAGCCGCGGGCATGCGCGCCTGGCACGCCGGCCGCATCGAAAACTCGATCGTCGCCGAGGCGCTGACCTCGGCGCTGATCTTCATGAACGCCCGCTACAAAATCGCCGGCGCCGGTATCCGCATCACCGGCGAACCGCAGGCCGGCGGCGACTGAGGCACGCCCGAGGGGTCGCCCGGTGTCCGCCAGTCAAATGCAGCTCATCGCCCTGCCGGGCCTGCCCATGGTGCGGCCGGGCGACGCGCTGGCCGACCAGATCCTGGCCGGCGTCGCCGCGGCGGGCGAGACGCTGCGAACGGGCGACGTGCTGGTCGTCGCCCAGAAGATCGTCTCCAAGGCGGAAGGCCGCTATGCCGATATCCGCGACGTGACGCCGTCCGCGCGAGCGCAAGAGCTGGCGGCGGACGTGCACAAGGACCCCCGGCTGGTCGAGCTGATCCTGTCGGAGACCCAATCGGTGCTGCGCCACCGGCCGGGCGTGCTGGTCGTCGTGCACCGGCTGGGCTACGTCATGGCCAACGCCGGCATCGACCATTCCAATGTCGGGCCGGACGGCGACGACCACGTGCTGCTGCTGCCGGAAGATCCCGACGGCAGCGCCCGCGCGCTGCGCGACCGCTTCGCCGCCGACCCCGGCGTCGCGGTCGGCGTCATCGTCAGCGACAGCGTCGGCCGGGCCTGGCGCAACGGCACCGTCGGCATGGCGCTCGGCGTCGCCGGCCTGCCGGCCTTGCAGGACCTGCGCGGCCGCAACGACCTCTATGGCCGGCCGCTGGAGGTCTCGCAGGTGGCGCTCGCCGACGAGCTGGCGGCCGCGGCCTCGCTGCTGCAGGGCCAGGCCGACGAGGGCATGCCCGTGGTGCTGATCCGGGGCGCGAAGATCGACGGCGAACCGCGGGACGCGGCCGCCCTGCTGCGGCCGGCCAGCGAGGACCTGTTCCGGTGAGCGGCCCCCGCTACCTCGCGCTCTCCGGCGGCGTCGGCGGCGCCAAGCTGGCGCTCGGCCTGACCCATGCCGTGCCGGCCGACCAGCTCTGCGTGGTGGCCAACACCGGCGACGATTTCGAGCATCTCGGCCTGACGATCTGCCCCGATATCGACACGCTGACCTATACGCTCGCCGGCCTGAACAATCCGGAGACCGGCTGGGGCCGGGCTGGCGAGACCGGCGGCTTCATGGCGGCGCTGGAAGCGCTGGGCGGCGAGACCTGGTTTTTCCTCGGCGACGGCGACCTCGCGACGCATGTCGAGCGCAGCCGCCGGCTCGCCGCCGGCGAGACGCTGTCGGCCATCACCGACGACTTCCGCCAACGCCTCGATATCCGCGCCGCCATCGTGCCGATGAGCGACCGGCCGGTGCGCACCACGGTGCTGACGCCGGACGGGCCGCTGGCCTTTCAGCATTATTTCGTGCGCGAGCAATGCCGGCCGCGGGTGACCGGCTTCCGCTTCGACGGCGCCGAGGCGGCCGAGCCGGCGCCGGCGTTCGCCGAGGCGCTGGCCGATCCTGACCTCGCGGCCATCGTCATCTGTCCGTCGAACCCGTTCATCAGCATCGACCCGATCCTGGCCGTGCCCGGCATCCGCGACGCCCTGGCGAACAGCGCGGCGCCGGTCGTCGCCGTGTCGCCCATCGTCGGCGGCCGGGCCATCAAGGGACCGACCGCGAAGATGATGCGCGAGCTGGGCCTGCCCGGCACGGCGGTCGCGGTGGCACGGCACTATGCCGGCCTGATCGACGGCTTCGTGCTCGACAGCGGCGATGCCGGCATGGCGGACGCCGTTCGCGAGCTCGGCCTCGGCGTGACGGTCACGAACACCGTGATGACCAGCCTGGAAGACCGGATCGCGCTGGCCGAGGCGGTATTGGCTTTCGCGGCCGGCCTGCGGCGCGATAGCATGACCGGCACGTTGACGGCGTCGACCGGTCCCGCCCGATGTTGAACAGCCACCCCGCCATCCCGAGGAGTCGCGTGATCGAGTATCTTCCTTCCGCTTCCCGACCACGTCCGGAGCGGCCGTGATGTGGGCCGTCCTGCCGGTCAAGGACGTGACCGACGCCAAGCAGCGCCTGGCGGCGGTGCTGACGCCGGACGAGCGACAACAGCTTTTCCGAACCATGGCCGCCGACGTGCTGCGGACGCTCACGCGCGCGCGCGGGCTCGACGGCGTCATGCTGGTGACGCGCGACCCCTGGGCCATGGAGCTGGCGCAAGAGCTGGGCGCGCGGGTGCATGTGGAAGCCGTGAACGCGGGGCATACGGCGGCCGTGACCGCGGCGGCGGCGCGGCTCCGCGACGACGGCGCCGACGGCCTGCTGCAGGTCCCCGGCGACGTGCCGCTGGTCACGGCGGACGAGATCGAACGGGTGTTGGCGGCGCACGGCCCGGCGCCGGCGATGACCATCGTGCCGGCGCATGACGAGCGCGGCTCGAACTGCGTCGCCTGCTCGCCGCCGGACGCGGTGCCGCTGCGCTTCGGCAACGACAGCTTCCGCCCGCATCTGGAAGTCGCGCGCGGCCTGGGCATCGAACCCGTTGTCCTGAAACTGCCGGGCCTGGCGCTCGACATCGACACGCCGGACGACCTGCGTGCCCTGCTGGCGCGGCCGGGCGACACCGCGGCACATCACTATCTGAACGACAGCGGCATCGCGGCGCGACTGCCGGAACCGGCCGACCTGGCCGTGGAGGCATCATGACCGCGCGCGGCCTGGACGACCTGATCACCGCGATTGGCGACGGCCACCGGCCGACGGCGGACGACGCCGGCCGTCTTGCCGCGGCCACGGACCTGCCGGCGCTCATGCGGGCGGCCACCGGTCTGCGGGACGCCGGCCACGGCGCCGTGATCTCCTATTCCCGCAAGGTGTTCATCCCGCTGACGCAGCTCTGCCGCGACGTCTGCCATTACTGCACCTTCGCGCATCCGCCCCGGCGTGGCGAGCCGGCCTATATGACGCCCGAGCAGGTCCTGGCCGTCGCCCGCGCCGGAGCCGAGGCCGGCTGCCGCGAGGCGCTGTTCACGCTCGGCGACAAGCCGGAGCGCCGCTACCGCGTCGCCCGCGACGAGCTGGCAGCGCTGGGCCACGCGACGACACTGTCCTATCTCGCCGAGATGGCGAAGCTGGTGCTGGACGAGACCGGCCTGCTGCCGCATATCAATCCCGGCGTGATGACGGCTGACGAGATCGCGGCCCAGCGCGCGGTGTCGGTCTCGCAGGGCATCATGCTGGAAAGCGCCTCGCCGCGCCTGAGCGAACGCGGCGGGCCGCATTTCGGCTCGCCCGACAAGCGGCCCGAGGTGCGGCTCGACACCATCGCCGAGGCCGGCCGGCAACAGGTGCCGTTCACGTCGGGCATCCTGATCGGCATCGGCGAAACCCGGGCCGAGCGCGTCGAGTCGCTGCTGGCGCTGCGCGACCTGCACGACCGCCACGGCCATGTCCAGGAGATCATCGTCCAGAACTTCCGGGCCAAGCCCGGTACGCGCATGGCCGACGCGCCGGAACCGGACCTGGACGAGCTGCTCTGGACCATCGCCGTCACGCGCCTGCTGTTCGGACCCGAAATGAACATCCAGGCGCCGCCGAACCTCAGCCCCGGCGCGCTGCCGCGCCTGGCGGCGGCCGGCCTGAACGACTGGGGCGGCGTTTCGCCGGTGACGCCGGACTACGTGAACCCCGAGGCGCCGTGGCCGCACCTGCGGGCGCTGGCGCGAGAGACGGCCGATTGCGGCCACGTGCTGACCGAACGGCTGGCGATCTATCCGGCCTATACGGCCGAACCCGACCGCTGGCTGGCGGCCGACCTGCGCACCCCGGTCCGGCGCGCCATCGACGCCGACGGCTTCGCCCGCGTGGACGACTGGACGCCGGGCTCGACGGCGCCGCCGCCGAAAGTCGTCGCCGGCATCGGATCGGACGGGCGGTCGCTGCGGCCGGTCCTCGACAAGGCCGCCGACGGCGCCGACCTGACCGAGGCCGAGATCACACGGCTGTTCCGGGCACGCGGCGACGCCTTCCATGCCGTCTGCGAAGCGGCCGATGGCGTGCGCCGGGCGGTCAACGGCGACGTCGTCAGCTATGCCGTCAACCGCAACATCAACTACACCAACATCTGCTACTTCAAATGCCAGTTCTGCGCCTTCTCCAAGGGCAAGCTGAGCGAGAACCTGCGTGGCCGGCCCTACGACCTGGGCCTCGACGAGATCGCGCGCCGGGTCGCGGAGGCCTGGGCCCGCGGCGCCACCGAAGTCTGCATGCAGGGCGGCATCCACCCCGAATATACCGGCCGGACCTATCTCGATATCTGCCGCGCCGTGAAGCAGGCGGTGCCGGAGATGCACATCCACGCCTTCTCGCCGCTGGAGGTCTGGCAGGGCGCCAAGACGCTCGGCCAAGACCTGGCGGCGTTCCTGGCCGACCTGCGCGCGGCGGGGCTGGGGTCGCTGCCCGGCACGGCGGCCGAGGTCCTGGACGACGAGGTCCGCGCCGTGATCTGCCCGGACAAGATCGACACCGCCCAGTGGCTGGCGGTGATGGCGGCGGCGCACGCGGCCGGCCTGCGCACGACGGCGACGATCATGTACGGCCATGTCGAGCGGCCCGAGCACTGGGCGCGGCATCTCCTGCGGCTGCGCGGCCTGCAGGCGCGGACCGGCGGTTTCACCGAGTTCGTGCCGCTGCCCTTCGTGCCCATGGAGGCGCCGATCTATCTCAAGGGCCGGGCGCGCCAGGGACCGACCTTCCGCGAGGCCGTGCTGATGCATGCCGTCGCGCGCCTCGCCCTGCACCCGCATATCCCGAACATCCAGACCTCGTGGGTGAAGATGGGGCCCGAGGGCGTGCGCGCCTGTCTCGCCGCCGGCGCCAACGACCTCGGCGGCACGCTGATGAACGAGACCATCACGCGCGCCGCCGGCGCCAGCCACGGCCAGGAGCTGCCGCCGGCCGAGATGGAGGCGCTGATCCGGAACTGCGGGCGAACACCCCGGCAGCGCACGACCCTCTATGACGACGTGCCGGCCGGCCGGGCCGGCGTCGGTTTCGACGCGGCGCCGCTGGCGCCGGTTGTCAACACCCCGGCCCGGCGCTACGAACGCGCCGGCCAGCCGCGGGACCTGGTGCGGTTCGGCGCGGACTGAGGCGGCGCGGACCCGCATGGAGGCGACGGCATGCTGACGGTGATCCTCGATCTGCTGACCCCCGAACAGGTGACGGAGATCCGGCGCGTGGTCGACAATGCCGACTTCGCCGACGGCAAATACACCGCCGGCGGCCGCGCGCGGCGCGTCAAGCATAACCTGCAGATGAAGAAGGAAACCAACGCCGAGCGGGAGATCGGCCAGGTTCTGGGCAACATCCTGATGGCCAACAAGCTGTTCCGGCGCCAGGTCCAGCCCAAGCGCATCCTCGACCCGCTGATCAGCCGCTACGCCATCGGCATGGAATACGGCTTTCACGTCGACAACGCGCTGATGAACAAGCCGCAGGGCCTGCGCACGGACGTCGCCGTCACCATCTTCCTGAACAGCCCGTCCGACTATGACGGCGGCGAACTGCTGATCGACAGCCCGTTCGGCGAGCAGGAGGTGAAGCTGCCCGACGGCGCCGCCGTCTGCTATCCGGCCTCGACGCTGCACCGCGTGGCGCCGGTGACGCGCGGCCAGCGCCTGGCCGCCATCACCTGGGTCCAGAGCTACGTCCGCGACCCGGCCCGGCGCGAGATCCTGGCCGACATCGACAACGTCTACCGACACCTGACCGACACGGACGTCGACAGCGAAGCGACCGACCTCGCCTACAAGACCTATGAAAACCTGCTGCGCATGTGGGCGGAGGCGTGAGGTCGGGGTGAGGGCCAACGATCGAAATTGACACACGCCGAAAGGACCGGACCATGCCCACGAACGTCATCGACATGCACGGCCGGAAGGTGCTGATCACCGGCGGCAGCCGGGGATTGGGCCGGGCGATGGCGCTGGGCTTCGCCGAGGCCGGCGCCGACGTGGCGATCGCCAGCCGCAAGCTCGAATCCTGCGCGGCGACGGCGCGCGAGATCGAGGCGCTGGGGCGAAAGGCGCTGCCGGTCGCCTGCCATGTCGGCCAGTGGGACCAGTGCGACGCGCTGGTCGCCACGGTCTACGAGGCCTTCGGCCGCGTCGACGTGCTGGTCAACAATGCCGGCATGTCGCCGATCTACGATTCCCTGGCCGACGTCTCCGAAGCGCTCTGGGACAAGGTCATCGACGTCAATCTGAAGGGCACCTTCCGGCTCGGCGCGGTGATCGGCGCGCGCATGGCCGCCGGCGACGGCGGCGCGATCATCAACGTCTCCAGCGTCGCCGCGATCCGGCCGCGCGGCGACATCGCGCCGTACGCCGCCGCCAAGGCCGGCGTCAACGCGCTGACCGAGGCGCTGGCCGACGCCTATGGCCCCAAGGTGCGGGTCAACTGCATCATGCCGGGGCCGTTCCTGACCGACATCTCCAAGGCCTGGGACATGGCGGCGTTCGAAGCCCGCGCCCGCGACGGCATCGCCCTCGGCCGGGGCGGCGAAGCCGACGAAATCGTCGGCGCGGCGCTCTATCTCGCCTCCGATCACGCCGGCTACACCACGGGCGCCGTGCTGAAGATCGACGGCGGGTCGCGCTAGGGCCGGCGGCCGGGGATGGACTTCGGGAGGAAACCGACATGCCACGTCTGACGAAACTCAGCCGGTCCGTCGCGGACCGCGTCGTCCTGGTGACCGGCGCCGCCAGCGGCATGGGCCGGGCGAACGCGCACCTGTTCGCCGACGAGGGCGCGCGGGTGGCCGTCACCGACATCGACGCGGCCGGCGTCGACCGGGTCGCCGGCGAGATCGCCGATGCCGGCGGCACGGCGCATGGCCGGGTGCTGGACGTCGCCGACCCGGAAGCCATCACGTCCGTCGTCGATGACGTCGCCGGTCATTTCGGCGGGCTCGACTGCGTGATCAACAATGCCGGCTTCGCCGCCGGCGCGCCGGTCGACGACGACGGCTACGCGGCGCTGTGGCACAAGGCGCTGGACGGCCTGCTGACGGCGCATGTGCTGATCATTCGCGCCGCCCTGCCGCATCTGCGCCGGTCGGACGCGCCACGTATCGTCAACATCGCCTCCACCGAGGCGCTCGGCGCCACGCCGGCGACCTCGCCCTACACGGTGGCGAAGCACGGCGTCGTCGGCCTGACCCGCGCCATGGCGGTGGACCTGGGCAAGGAAGGAATCACGGTCAATTGCGTCTGTCCCGGCGCCGTGCGCACCGGCATCACCGAGGACATTCCCGAGGAACACAAGACCAAGTTCGTGCGCCGGCGCGTGCCGCTGGTGCGCTACGCCGAGCCGGAGGAGGTCGCGCACATGACGCTGAGCATCTGCCTGCCGGCCATGAGTTATCTGAACGGCGCGGTGATCCCGGTCGACGGCGGCTTGACGATCAAGAACGCTTAGGCCCGAAGGTTGCAGCCGGCAGCCATTCCGTTAGCCCTCACCCTCCCACGAGCTGCCGCTCGTGGGTCCCTCCCTCTCCCGCACGCGGGAGAGGGACAACTAAACCGCAGCGGTGGCGGCCCCCTCTCCCGCGCGCGGGAGAGGGTTGGGGTGAGGGCTATCGGCGGTGACGACTAACCTCGCTCCGCCCGCAAAGCCTCCGTCGCCGCCGCATCCACCTCGCCAGCCGGCGTCATCACGACGCCGTAGGCGCTGCGCGCCACATCCGGCGTCACGAACCCGTCGAGGACGTCGGCCCGCACGCGCGCCGGATCGCGCATGAACGGATCGCCGTAGCCGCCGCCGGCCGGGCCGGTGACGATGAAGGTGTCGCCGGCGCCGGTCGCCGTGTGCGGCATCTTCGACGGCATCGCCCGCTCGGCGCCGTCGGCCCGGCGCAGCGTCAGGCTGGCCGTGGCGCCGTCGGCGCCGCCGGCGAAGCCCCAGGGTGCGAAGGCATGGCCCTCGCCCTCGATCGAGGCGCCGCCGGCTTCCAGATAGGTGAACTCGCGCACCGAGCCCAGGCCGCCGCGCCATTGCCCCGCCGGGCAGACGTCGTCACGCAGCTCGTAGCGGTTGATCCTGAGCGGCAAGTGCGATTCCAGGTCCTCGATCGGGTTGTTGCGCGTGTTGGCGTAGAGCGTGTCGATGGCGTCCATGCCGTCGAGGCCGCGCCGGCCGCCATAGGCGCCTTCGAAGATCTCCATATGCACCCAGTGCGTCTCGCCCTTGAGGCCGGAGAAGGCGATGACGCGCAGGTTGCCGATGCCGGCCGCGACCTTGTCCGGCACCACGTGCGACAGCGCCTTCATCAGCGTGTCGGCGAGCTGGTTGCCGGGACAGAAGCGGGCGATGGTCGGCGCCGGAAACACCGGGTTCACCATGCTGCCCTTCGGCGCGACAATGGTGATCGGCCGGGTCAGGCCCGAGTTCTGCGGGATATGGCCGTATTCTTCGGAGTCCAGCAGGATCGAGCGCAGCGTCAGCCAGATCGCGCAATCGACCGTGCCTTCCAGCGGCATGTTGATCGGCTTGTCGTCGATCTGCTTCGCCGTGCCGCCGAGATCGACGGTAAGTTCGTCGCCGCGCACCTTCAGCGTGACGCACAGCGGCAGGTTCTTCTTGCTCTCGTCGTCCTGGTCCAGATAGCCGTCGAGATGCGTGGTGGCGGCATAATCGCCGTCCGGCAGGTCGGCGATGGCCCGGCGCATCAGGCGTTCGGAATAGTCCAGCAGATCGGCATAGGCGCCGGTCACCGTCTCCAGGCCATAGCGCCCGATCAGGTCGAGATAGCGCTGCGCGCCGATGCGGCAGGCGGCGATCTGCGCCTCCATGTCGCCGACCACCAGGTCTGACGTACGGATATTGTCGCGCAGCATCTGCCAGACCGGCTCCACCTTGCGGTCCCGCTGATAGACCTTGATGGCCTTGAACTGCAGGCCCTCGGCATAGGCGTCCATGGCGTCGACGATGCCGCAGGAGCCGGGACTGAGCGCGCCGATATCCAGGTGGTGCGCCGTGGTCACGGCGAAGCCGACCAGCGCCTCGGCATGGAACACCGGCAGGATGAAGCCGACATCGGGTCCGTGGCTGGCGCCGCCATAGGGATCGTTGTGCATGATCACGTCGCCCGGCTCGATCGGCTCGCCGCGCTCGGCCATGATCCGCATCATGCCGCGCACGTAGCCCGGAATGGGGCCGGACTGCAGCGGCGTGCTCTGCGTCGATTCGCAGAGCTGGTTGCCCTCGGCATCGATAATGGCGGCGCCGAAATCCTCGCTCTCGCGTATGATGCTGGAATACGACATCCGCATCAGCTTGTAGCCCATCTCGACGGCGATATTCTCCAGCGCGCCGCGGATCACGCTGGCGGTGACGGGGTCGACGCGCGTCCGCGGCGCGCCGGCGGCGGCGGGATCGGTCATGCATGGTCTCCGATGCTGATCATCAGGTTGCCGTCCGCGCGCGCGGTGAAGCGGCAGCCGGGCGGCACCACGGTGGTGGTGTCGGTTTGCAGGATCACGGCCGGCCCCGCCGCTTCCTCGTTCAGCGGCAGCCGGTCACGCGCGTAGAACACGGTGTCGAAGGATCGCAGGCTGTCGTCGACGCGGAACCGGCAGGCGCCGCGCTTCACCTCGGCCGCCTCGAACGACAGCCCGGAAACGACCGCCGGCGCGCCGATCTTGGCCATCTCGCCGACGCCGGTGACGCGCACGTTGACGATCTCGATCGGGCTGTCGGCGAAGGCATGGCCATACTCGGCCCGGTGCCTGTCGTGGAAGGCGCGCCAGATGTCCTCGCCGACGGCGGCGTCGACCGTGCCCGACGGCACCGCGATGCGCAGCTCGTAGCCCTGGCCGACATAGCGCAGGTCGGCCGCGCGCTGATAGCTGATCGAGGCCGGGTCGATGCCGTCGGTCGTCAGTTGCGCCGTCAGTTCGGCCTCCATGGTCTCGAAGTCCGACGACAGGCGGGCGAAGTCGACGTCGCCCTGGACCTGGAACTCGGTCTTGATGGCGTCGTATTTCAGGTCGGTGGTCAGCAGCCCGACGGCGCTGGTGATGCCGGGATAGGGCGGCACGATGACCTCGGGGATGCCGAGCATGGCCGCCACTTCGGCGCCGTGCAGCGGCCCGGCGCCGCCGAAGGCGACCAGGCTGAAATCACGCGGATCGATGCCCTTCTGCACCGTGCGCGAACGGATGGCGTTGGCCATGTTGGCGTTGACGATGGTCAGCACGCCTTCCGCCGTCGCCGCCGCGTCGAGCGCGAGCCGTTCGGCGAGCCCCGCGATCACCCGCCGGGCCGCGACCGCGTCGAGCGCCATGGCGCCGCCGAGGAAATTATCCTTGTCGAGCCGGCCCAGCACGACATTGGCATCGGGCACGGGCGGCTCCTCGCCGCCGCGGCCACAGGCG
>JANQKO010000513.1 GCA_028281075.1 Alphaproteobacteria bacterium
CAGTTGACGGCGGTGACCCTGGACCTGCCGGTCGAGGTCTACGATCCGGCCGGGGACCTGGAGAAGGTGCGCGACATGCCGGCGACCGGCGGGCGCAACTGATGCTGGCGACGCTCTACGATCAGGGCCGCGGGGTCGACCGCGACCTGACGCAGGCCTTCGCCTGGTACCGGCGCGCGGCGAATCAGGGCCAGCCGCAGGCGCAGTTCAATCTCGGTGACTTCTACCGGCAGGGCATCGCGGTCGAAGCAGACCCCGTGGAGGCCTATAAATGGTGGCGCCTGGCGGCGGCGAAGCTCGACATCGCGGCGCAAAACCTTCGCCTGCTGGCGCGCGGCATGGGCCAGGCGCAGATCACCGACGGCGAGGCCCGCGCGCGGCGGTGGCGGCCGGCGCGCGAGGGCGGGTAGCCGGCAGCGTTATAATATGCGGCCGGAGATCGGTAGCGGATGCCGGATCGTGGGCGCAACTTCGTGGAGGCGGGATGTCGATAAAGCTTTACTGGTGCGCGCAGTCGCGGGCGGGCCGGGTGCTGTGGCTGCTGGAAGAGATCGGCGCGGACTTCGAGGTCGTCGAGATCGACGTGCGGGACGAGGGGGCCAAGGCCCATCCGCTGTTCCGGATCGCCAGCCCCATGGGCAAGGTGCCGGCCATCAGCGACGGCGACGTCAATCTCTGCGACTCGGCGGCGATCAGCCTGTATCTCGCCGACCGCTTTCCCGAGGCCGGCCTGGCGCCGGCGCTCGACGATCCGCTGCGCGCCCGCTACCTCTATTGGATGGTGTTCACGCCGGGCATGCTGGAGCCGGCGCTGACGGAGAAGTTCGGCGGCTGGGAGACCAACCGGTTCCAGCACGGCTGGGGTGACCATGACAGCGTGATGGATGTGCTGAAGGCCGGCCTGGCGCAGGGGCCCTGGCTGCTGGGCAAGCCGTTCTCGGCCGCCGACGTGCTGGTCGGCGCGTCGCTGCATTACATGCAGGTCATCGGCGCGCTGCCGGAGAGCGACGTGCTGGCGGCTTATGTGGCGCGCTGCCTGGAACGGCCGGCGTTTCAGCGCGCGCTGGCCCGCGACGCGGCGGCCGCCGGGTAGGCGGGCGGCGGCGGCAAGGCAGTGGATGTCGCCGCCAAGACGCCAAGGCACCAAGAGCACGCGGATGGCACGGTGGTCGGATTGCCCGTCCCTTGGGGGCTCGGCGCCTTGGCGGTGAACCCGTCCTTCCTCTCCGGGCCGGCGACGCGAGGCGGCCGCTCAGAAACGCTCGGGCCGCACGACCTGGCAGTCGGTCACCGAGACGATGCCGATATGGCGCTCGACGACGGAAAAGGCGGCGGTCAGCAGGGTGTCGGCGCGGTCGGGCGCGACGATGCAGACGACGACGGCCATGCCGCCGGCGGCGCTGACCTGGCCCTCGCGGCTCCAGTGCCCGGACTTGCCCGAGCCGGCGAGCACCGGCAGCACCGTGTAGCCGGTGACGCCGGCGCGGTCGAGGGCATCGGTCAGGCGCGCCAGCAGCGGCGCCTCGATGACGATCTCGATACGTTTCGCGTCATGGGTCTTCATCAGCCGCCTCCGCGCGCGAGCAGCAGCTCGGCGCCCAGGAGATAGAGCGAGATGCCGAGCATCAGATTGAAGGGAAACGTCACGCCGAGCGACAGCGTGAGATAGATCGACGGATTGGCCTCGGGCAGGGCGACACGCATGGCGGCCGGCACGGCGATATAGGAGGCCGACGCGGCCAGTGTCGCCAGCACCGCGGCGCCGCCGACGGAGAGGCCGATCGCCCAGGCCGTCGCCAGCCCGAACGACGCGCCGACAAGCGGCATGCCGAGGCCGAACAGGATCACCGGCAGGGCCAGGTCGCGGGCGCTGCGGCGCATGCCACGGCCGGCCAGCAGGCCCATGTCGAGCAGGAACAGGCAGAGCACGCCCTTGAACGGCGCGACAACGAAGCTCTCGATCTGGGCCAGGCCGTCGGGTCCGGTGATCCAGCCGATGACGAAGGCGCCGACCAGCAGGACGATCGAGCCGTTCAGCAGGATCTCGCGCAGCAGCGAGCCGTTGCCCTGGTCGACATGCCCGTTGCCATGGCGGGCCAGCAGCAGGGCGGTGAAGATCGCCGGTGCCTCCATCACCGCGGCGACGGCGACCATGTAGCCTTCGTAGGCGATGCCGGCGGCGTCCAGCATGGTGGTCGCGGCGACGAAGGTGACGATCGAGATCGAGCCGTAATGCGCCGCCACGGCGGCGGCGTCGGTGCGCGACAGCGACGAGACCAGGCGCAGGATGGCGTAGGCGACGACCGGGATCAGGGCCGACAGCAGGCCGCCGGCGACCAGCGTCATGGCGACGCGGGCGTCGAGGCCGTGCGCGGCGACGCCGGCCCCGCCCTTGAAGCCGATCGCCAGCAGCAGGTAGATCGACAGGCCCTTGGCGACGGCCTCCGGGATCGACAGCTCGGACCGCGCCATGGCGGCGGCGAAGCCGAGCACGAAGAACAGTACCATCGGCGACAGCAGGTTGGTCGCCGCCAAGGTCAGCAATTGATCCATGCAACCCCCTCGAAACACCCGCAGGCCGATCGGCCAGCATCGGCCATCGCCCCCTCCGAGGCGCTTCTAAACCGCCGGCGCGCCGCGCGGCAAGGGCCGCATCACGCGCCGCGGCACAAGCCGGCCGCCACCAGGTCGGCGGTCGCGGCGGCATGGACCGGTCTGGTGGGCGTGTCGGGTCCGAACGACCCGGCCTGCATGTCGATGATGATCAGCGCGTGCGTCATGCCGTACGATCGCATGACACGCGACAAATGTCGGTGGCCGAATTCGGTTTCGGCGCGGAGGGAGCAATCGGAGCCGTCATGTGCTGGTGATCTTCGCGGGCCTGCCGGGGACCGGCAAGACGACGCTCGCCCACGAGCTGGCGCGGCGGCTCGGCGCGGTCTACCTGCGTATCGATCGCATCGAGCGGGCGCTGGCGGAGTCTTATCTCAAGATCCATCCGGCCGAGGATGCCGGCTACCAGGTCGGCTACGTGCTGGCGGAAGACAATCTGCGGCTGGGCCGGACGGTGATCGCCGATTCGGTCAATCCCATCGCGTTGACCCGGGACGCCTGGCTGCGGGCCGCCGCGCGCGCGGGCCGGGCCGGCATCGAGGTCGAGGTGATCTGCTCGGACCCGGCCGAGCACCGGCGGCGGGTCGAGGAACGGCGGTCCGACATCGCCGGCCTGAAGCCGCCGGACTGGCGGGCGGTGGTCGGCCGCGACTACCGGCCCTGGGAGCGGGACCGCATCGTCATCGACACCGCCGGCCGGTCCGTCGAACAGAGCCTCGACGAGCTGCTGGGCCGCCTGCCGTCGCCGGCCGCGGATTGAGTTGCCGGGCGCGGCGCGCGGACCGGGAGCGGTTTGCCGAACGGTGGTATGCGCGATGCCCTTCATAGGGGAGTGGGGGTCACCCGAAGACATCCCGTTCCAGCAGGCTATTGAAATGATCCGATATCGCGGCTGACCATCCTTCGAGACAGCCCCTATCGGGGCTTCCTCAGAGCCTGTGAATGAATTACTCACGACCAAAAGAAGCCGTCATGCTGGCGCAGGCCAGCATCCAGCGGCATCGCAACCTGTTCAAAAACAACAAAAATGGATCCTGGCCTTCGCCAGGATGACAACTTGGGGGGGCATCGGTGCGATTTCTTCACAGGCTCTCAGGATGAGGAATCTCTTGAATTCAATGACTTATCCTGAAGCGTCGTCTGGAAGCATGCTGGCGCCGATATCGCGGCTTTTTCAGCAGCCTGCTAGGCCTCGCGGCCGGCCAGCGCCTTGAGCCTGTCGCGGTCGATGTCGGCCGGTCGACCCGCCGCGTCGAAGGGGTGCTTGAAGTTGAAGGCGTGGGTGGTGGGGCCGTGTTCGTGCAGGTGCGCGTGGCGGGCCACCGCCTCGGTCCAGTCCGGCACCGTGTCGGCGTCGACCCACCAAAGCGCATACGGCGGCCAGGCGGGCTTGCGGAACCAGCTTCGGCCATGGGACAGCGCCTCAGCGTGCAGGCCGAAATAGCTGAACGCCATCGGCGATTCCAGGTCTTCCCAGAGCGACAGCGTCGCCGGCGACCAGCCGTCGCCGCGCTCCTCGTAGAACCGTGGGTAGGTCTCCCGCCCCCAGCTCGCGGGGCCGGGATCGCCGGCATAGCCGGAGCGCGCGATGAAACCCGGTGCCCGCTCGACGGCGGCCAGGATCGGGTCGTTGCGCCGGTGGAAGCCGTCGTTGGCCGGGTTCTCGGCGCGCTCGATGAAGACGCCGAAGGTATAGAGCACCAGTCGTTGGCTCATGCCGCCCGGTTCCGTGATTGACGCGCCGATCGCCAGGAGCGGTCCCATCCCACGTCGCGGCCGGGAGATCAACAGGCAACTCGCCGCCAAGGTCGTGCGCGCGGGCTACGTCAGGTCGGGGTCGACATGGTCCCAGGGCTGGGCCGCGGACCGGAAGACCACGGTCTCGGGCCGGAAGCCGCCGGGGTCGTCCAGCGTGGCGGCGTGCACGTAGAGCGACTGCGGGTAGCCGGAATTGCGGTTCAGCATCGGCGAGCCGCAGGTCGGGCAGAAGCCGCGGCTGACGGTGTTGCCGCTGTCGGCTTGCTGATCGAAGAACCGGACCTCGCCGGTGACCGTGACCGCGTCGGCCGGCAGCACCAGGGCGGCCGCGTGGCCGGCGCCGGTGGCGCGCTGGCACTGCCGGCACTGGCAGATGAGCGAGAAGGTCGGTTCGGCGGTCGAGGCATAGCGGATCGCGCCGCAGGCGCAGCCGCCGGTGATGGGTGTGTCAGTCATGGCGCCGATCTCCGTTCGCGTCGAGGCCGGCGGTGTCGATGAGACGCGCCAGCCGGCTGAGCGAGCTCTCCCAGCCCGGCCGCGCGCTGGCGGCGTCGGGCGCGTCGGCCGGCAGGTGATGGGCGATGGTCAGCAACGTGCCGGCACCCGCCGGCGCGAAATCGATCACGACCAGGGACGGCGCGCCCGCTTCGCCGTTGCGGGTGGCGGTCCAGGAAAACGACAGGCGTTCCGTCGGCCTGACCTCGCGGTAGACGCCCCGCATCTCGAACTGGTTGCCGTCGGGCGTGTCGAAGGAGATCCGCCAGGCGCCACCGACCCGCGGGTCGAGGTCATGAATCCGGACGATGCGTTCCCCGCCGGCCCACCAGCGCCGCAGCCTGGCCGGATTGACCCAGGCGTCGAACACGCTCGCCGGCGTCGCCGATAGGGTTCGCGAGACCCGTACCACGCTGTCGGCGTCCGGCATGCCCGGATCGGCGGCGATCATGCGTCGTCTCCTTCCACGGCCAGGAACGCCTCGAGATGGTCGATCTGGCCGTCCCAGAAGCGGCGGTATTGCCCGACCCAGTCGGCGGCCCGCTTGAGCGCGGCCGGCTCGAGCCGGCAGATGCGGTCGCGGCCGCGTTTCTCGTGGCTGATCAGGCCGGCCCGGGCGAGCACGCGGACGTGCTTGGACAGGCCCGTCAGGCTCATGCGGTCCGCGACGGGGAAGTCCGAGACCTTGCGCTCGCCCCGCATCAGCGTCGCCAGGATGGCCCGGCGCGTGGGGTCGCCGAGGGCGGAAAAGACCTGGTCGAGCCGGGCATCTTGATAGTGAACCATAAAGTTCACTATAGCCGATCAAACTCAACAGTCAACCATTCGGTTCTCTGTTCCGAGGCAGGCACCGCCGGCCGGTGTCCGGGTCATGCCGCGTCCGCCGGCTGGACCAGGTCCCATTTGTTGCCGTAGAGATCCTCGAACACGGCGACGGTGCCATAGGGCTCGCGGCGCGGCGCTTCCAGGAAGCGGACGCCGTTTTTCCGCATGCGGTCGTGGTCACGCCGAAAATCGTCGGTGTGCAGGAACAGGAAGACGCGGCCACCGGTCTGGTCGCCGACACGGGTCCGTTGCCCGGCGTCGGCGGCCTTGGCCAGCAGGAGACGGGTCTCGGCCGCGCCGGGCGGCGACAGCAGCACCCAGCGCTTGCCGCCGCCGAGCGGCGTGTCCTCGACCAGCGTGAAACCGATTTTGCGGGTGTAGAAATCGATCGCCGCGTCATAGTCGTCGACGATCAGCGCCAGGGCGCCGAAATGTTGTGGCATGTGAGATCCGTTCCCGGTGTTGTCACGGACAAGCGGCAATATCGGCATGACAACACCCTACTGACAAGTGTATGTCAGTGATTGACTCGCTCGCCGTGAGACATGTCCGGCAAAGGACGACCGAACGTCATCGACAGGCGCTCGAACAAACACGCGAACAAGCGGAAGCACCGGCGAGCCAATGGGGAGGGACGCATGGTCCAACGCATCTGGCTGGCGCTGCCGCTGGCCGTTCTCACCATTGCCGGCGCGCGCGCCGCCGACCTGACCGAACTGCGCTATGCCACGGCGGCGCCGGAACAGACGCCGTGGGGCGTCTATCTGAAGGAGATCGTCGACGTCGCCGAGAAGACGGCGGAAGGCAGCCTGAAGATCAACGTCTTCTGGAGCTCGCAGCTCGGTGACGAGCAGACGACGCTGCGCCAGGTGGTGCGCGGCCGGATCGACATGTCGGGCCAATCGAACACGGCGACGTCGCTGGTGGTGCCGGAGATCGCGCTGCTGGCGGCGCCCTATCTGTTCGAGAACGTGGCGCAGTCGGACTGCGTCTTCGACAACCATGTCGGCACCATTTTCGGCCCGATGCTGGCGGACAAGGGCCTGGTCCTGCTGAGCTATGTCGAGGTCGGCCGCACGTCGGTGTTCTCCACCGTGCCGATGGCCGATCCGGCGGCGGCCCGGAACGTCAAGCTGCGGGTGCCGCCGACCAACGCGATGACGCTGTTCTGGAAAGAGGTCGGCGCGGCGGGCGTGCCGCTGGGCGTGGTCGACATGATCCCGGCATTGAAGACCGGGCAGGTCAAGGCAATCCACACCACGACCGTCTACGGCATGGCCATCGGCCTGCCGAAGCTGGCGCCGTTCGTGATCTACGACAGCGTCGGCACGCACGACGTCGGCACCGTGACGGTCAGCAAGAAGGTCTGGAAACGCCTGACCGACAAGCAGCGCCAGGCCCTGCGGGTGACGGCGGACTATGTCGACGATCTGCGCAGAAGCATCCGCGGCGCCGAAACGGCCCTGCTGGCCAAGGCCGAGGAGGCGGGCGCCACGGTCATGCGCACGACCGGCGACGCGCGGGCGTCCTGGCGGTCGCACGCGCAAGCGGCGCAGGACGCCCTGATCCGCGAGATCGGCGACACCGCGCCGCCGATCTGGCAGCGCATCATCGCGGCCAAGAAAGCCTGCACGAGCAGCTAGCGCGCGGTATGGGCCCCGGCCTTCGAGCCCGTGACGGAATGAGGCCGTCCTTGCCATCGCCGTCATCCTGGCGAAGGCCAGGATCCATCCTTGTTGTCTTGCCATACGTGGCGATACCGATGGATGCTGGCCTCCGCCAGCATGACAGGCCTGTTTCAGGTCGCGGGCAGTTCCGTCACGGGCGCCTTCGCCGGGGCGCTGACGGGGGTTGTGGGCCGACCCGAGGGCGCGCCGTGCTCGTCGGTCGGACCGGACCGGTGACGTGAGGGTGCCGCTCGCCGCCGTGCTGCGGGTCGAGGCGGTGCTGGCGGCGATCGCCTACGCGATCGTGGCCGCGCTCCTGCTGGGCGAGATCATCGCCCGCGAGCTGTTCTACACCTCGATCTGGGGCTCGCAGAAGATGGCGGTGTTCGGCGCCATCGTCGCCGCGTTTCTGGGCCTGGCGCTGGCCACGGCCGCGAATGCCCACCTCAGGCCGCAGTTCGCCGACAACTGGTTTCCGGCCGCCTGGCGTCCGGCGGTGGGCCGGGCCGGCGACCTGCTGTCGTGCGCCATCTACGCGTCGCTTTGCGTCGTCGCCGCGCTCTATATCGCCGACACCTACGCGAACGGCGACCGGGCGGCGGTGCTGTACTGGCCGCTCTGGCCGATCCAACTGGTCATTCCCTACGCCTTCGCCTCGTCGGCGTTTCGGCATCTGGCCTTCGCCGTCCGGCCCGACATGAAGCCGGGCGCCGGCGGCGGCGGCGCCGACAGGGCCGCCGGCTAGATGGCGGCGCTGATCCTGGCCGGCGTCGTCCTGGCGCTGCTGGCGCTGCGCCAGAACATCATCCTGATCCTGATCGTCGCCGCCGGCTACGCGCACCTGGTCTGGGGCGACGGCGACCTGACCTATCTGATCGACGACATCTGGACCAGCGTCAACCGCGACGTGCTGCTGGCGATCCCGATGTTCGTGCTGGCCGGCAACATCATGACCCGGGGCTCGATCGCGGTCCGCCTGATCGGCATCATGCGGGCACTGACGCAATGGCTGCCGGGCGGGCTGGCGGTGGCGACGATCCTGTCGTGCGCCACCTTCGCGGCGCTCTCGGGCTCGTCGCCGGTGACGCTGCTGGCGGTCGGCGCGATCCTCTATCCGGCGCTGCTGGAAAGCGGCTACGACCGCAAATTCGCGCTGGGCGCGCTGGCCTCGGGCGGCACGCTGGGCGTGGTGATCCCGCCGTCGATCCCGATGATCCTCTACGCCATCGTCACCGAGACCTCGATCAGCGACCTGTTCATCGCCGGCATCGTTCCGGGCCTGCTGCTGACCGGCGTGCTGTCGGTCTACGCGCTGGCGGCGAACCGGCATATCGCCCGCCATCCCTTCGACCTCGGCGACCTGGCCCGGGCCGTGCGCCAGGGCATCTTCGCCATGATGACGCCGGTCATCCTGCTGGGCGGGATCTATTCCGGCCTGTTCTCGGCGACCGAGGCGGCGGCGGTGGCGGTGGGCTACGCGCTGCTGGTGGAAGTCCTCATTCATCGCGACCTGCGGGCGCGGGACCTCTACGACATCGCCGTCGACACCGCGCGCCTGCTGGGCACGCTGTTCCCGATCGTCGCCGTGGCGATCAGCATCAACCTGCTGCTGACGGCCGAGCAGGTGCCGCAGGACCTGGCCCGCTGGATGAGCACGGTGGTGAGCGAGAAGTGGCTGTTCCTGATCCTGCTGAACGTGTTCCTGCTGATCATCGGCTGCCTGATCGACATCGGCTCGGCGATCCTGATGCTGGCGCCGCTCCTGCTGCCGATCGCCATGGCCTATGGCATCGATCCCGTGCATTTCGGCATCATCATGGTGGTGAACCTGGAGATCGGCTATCTGACGCCGCCGATCGGTTTGAACCTGATCGTGGCCATGACCGCCTTCAAGGAACCGTTCCTGCTGATCTGCCGCGCCGTGGTGCCGTTCATCCTGCTGATGCTGCTGGTGCTGGCCGCCGTGGTCTGGTTCCCGCAACTGTCGCTGATGCTGATTCGCTAGCGCGTTTTTCGTTCGTGATGAAATGATCCGATCGCGCGGCTGACCATCCTTCGAGACAGCCCCTATCGGGGCTTCCTCAGGATGAGGATTCTTTTGAATTCAATGATTTATCCTTATGTTGAGGAGACGCGAAGCGTCGTCTCGAAGCCTGCTGGCGCCGATATCGCGGCTTTTTCAGCAGCCTGCCAGCGCCGGTTCCGGAACGGGTTCCGCGGCGAATTGTCCATTGCGCCGGCCGGCGATCGTGGCCAGATGGCAGGGTGGGCAACGTTCAGGGGAGAGGATGGACGTGGTTGCGCTGGTCCTGGCCTGCGGGCTGTTTCTCGGTATTCATTTCTTCGTTTCCGGCACCGCCCTGCGGGGCGTGATCGTCGGCCGCATCGGCGAGGGACCCTATCGGGGGCTGTTCTCGCTGGCCTCGGCCGGGGCGCTGGCCTGGCTGATTTATGCCTATGGCGCGGCGCCGTTCGTGCCGCTGTGGGACCGCAACGCGGTGCTCGACTGGAGCGCCATCGCCGTCATGCTGCCGGCGATGCTGCTGTTGGTCGCCGGCCTGACGACGCGGAACCCGACGCTGGCCGGTCAGGAGAACACGCTGAAGCGGGACAGCCCGGCCGTCGGCATCGTCAAGCTGACCCGGCATCCGTTCCTCTGGTCGGTGGCGCTGTGGGGCGTGGCGCATCTGCTGGTCAACGGCGACGGCGCGTCGCTCATCCTGTTCGGCGGCCTGACGCTGCTGGCGCTGATCGGCCCGCACCTGATCGACGCCAAGCGGGCCAGGCGCAGTCCCGAGGCCTGGGCCCGCTTCGCCGCCGTCACTTCGTGGCTGCCGTTCGCCGCCATCGCCCAGGGCCGGACCTCGCTGTCGCCGGGCGAGATTGGCTGGTGGCGGCTGCTGCTCGGCCTGGTGCTCTACACGCTGCTCGTCGGCGGCCTGCACCTGGTCGCCTTCGGGGCCTCGCCGCTGCCGCTGTGACGGGGCCGCCGGCCCGTTCAGCCCGTCGATCGGAAGACGGAGATCACGTCACGGGCATGATGCAGTACGCGCAGGACCTCGATTTTGGCGCCGGCCCCCAATGTCGCTGGGTATAGATCGCGATGTCTTCGAGGTCGGAGAGGGCGTCCGGGGTGAGACGGTAACGACCCACGTCAACGCGTCACATCTGTCCGCTGATCGAGATCGGTCAAAAAGCGTTGGCGATCGAATTCAACCAGTTCGCCGCGTTCAGCCTGACGCCAGGCCGAATCGATATCACGGCGCAGCGCGTCCAGCTTCGCGGCTTCATACGCTTCCACTTGCCGCTTGAGTCGCAACGCCTCGCGAATAACCTCACTGGCGTTGTTATAGAGTCCGGTTTTGACTTGGTCCTTGACGTATTTCTCAAGCGTCTGAGTAAGCGGGACATGCATCGACCGTGACCTCCTAGCGTTAGGATACCGGATTCGACAAAGTTTATCAAAGCTTGTTGGATGCCAAATCACCGGGTCAAGCCCGGCGCGACCGCTTGACGGCGCGATGCCGATCCATATACTTAACTATATGGTTAAGCAAATGGATGACCGGTTGAACGCCACGTTCGCGGCGCTGGCCGATCCGACGCGGCGGGCGATCATGGCCCGGCTGACGCTGGGCGAGGCGACGGTGGGCGAGCTGGCCGCGCCGTTCGAGATGTCGCTGCCGGCGATCTCGAAGCACCTGGGCGTGCTGGAGAATGCCGGCCTGCTGCGGCGCGAGCGGCGGGGCCGGGAACGCCGCTGCCGGCTGCGGGCCGAGCCCCTGAAGGATGCCGGCGACTGGATCGAACAGTACCGGCGTTTCTGGGACGGCGCTTTCGACCGCCTGGCGGACTATCTGGAACGCAGCGCCGAACCCGAGCGGCGGGGACGCGACGAAGGAGACAAGGATGGCTGAGGCAATCACCGCCGACATGTCGCTGGAGGTGCGGCGCGTGTTCGCCGCGCCGCGCGACCGGGTCTATGCCGCGTTCACCACGCCCGAGATCACGGCGCAATGGTTCTGCCCGCTTGGCCGCCGCGCCGAGGTGCACGAGATGGACGTGCGGGTCGGCGGCCGCTACCGCATCACCATGGCGGCGGACGCGGCGGACGCGCACACGGCGACGGGCGCGTATTGCGAGGTGAAGCCGGGCGAGCGGCTGGCCTTTACCTGGCAGTGGGAAGACGGCGACGGGCCGATGACGCTGGTGACGGTGTGCTTCGCCGACGTTGCCGGCGGCACCGAGGTCGTGCTGCTGCACGAACGCTTCGAGACCGCGTCCGCCCGCGATCAGCACCGCGGCGGCTGGGAAAGCTGCCTGGCGCATTTCCAGGCCTATCTCGAGGGCCGTTGAGGCCGGCCATCGTTGAAAAACGGATCACCGCCAAGATCACGGTCGTTGGACGCCCTGAATTCACGAACGACGTGCAACACCTCGTGCCGGCATCGCGGGTGGCGGCCCGAGGCCGTCAGTCCGAGCCGCCGCTGCCGGCGCTGCTGTCGGGGGTGTCGACGCCGCCGCCGATGACGCGGTCGGCCGGCATGCGGACCACCGCCGTCGTGCCGCTGCCGACCTCGCTCTCCAGCAGCAGATCGCCGCCATGGATCTCGACGAAGGACTTCACCAGCGGCAGGCCGAGGCCAGTGCCCTCGTAGAACGAGGCGTTGGCGTCGGTCGCCTGCTCGAACGGCCGCAGCACGTTCGGCAGGTCGTGCGTGGCGATGCCGATCCCGTTGTCACGCACGGCGATCAGCATGTTGCCAGCGTCGTCGAGCGATGCCCGCACCTCGACCCGGCCGCCGTGCGGCGTGAACTTCACGGCGTTCGACAGCAGGTTCAGCAGGATCTGCTTGACCAGGCGCTCCTCGGACCGCAGCTTCGGCAGGTCGGCGGCGACCTCGGTCGTCAGCCGGATCTCCTTGGTGAAGGCGCGGTCGCGCAGCAGCCGCACCACCTGGCCGATGGTGTCGCCGACGGCGACCTGTTCGTCGCGGATATCGAGCCGCCCGGCCTCGATCTTCGAGAGGTCGAGGATATCGTTGATCAGCAGCAGCAGGTGCTGGCCGCTGGCGTGGATGTCCTCGCCATACTCGACATAGCGTTCGTGCACCGGCCCCAGCATCTCGCGGCGGATGACGTCGGAGAAGCCGATGATCGCGTTCAGCGGCGTGCGCAGCTCGTGGCTCATATGCGCCAGGAAACGGGTCTTGGCCTGGCTCGCGGCCTCGGCTTCCTCCTTGGCGTCGCGCAGCGAATCCTCGGCCAGCCGGCGCGCGGTCACATCCGTGCCGGTGCCGCGATAGCCGCAGAACTGGTTCGCCTGGTCACGCATCGGCTTGCCGCTGAGGCTGACGCAGCGGCGGCCGTTGTCGAGGTTGATCCAGTATTCGAAGTCGCGGAACGGCCGGTGCGCGCGGATATCCTCGATATGCACCGCCACCCGGGCCGGGTCGACCGCGTCGACCAGGGTCTCGAAGCGCGAGCGGCCGATATAGTCGGTCACCGGCCGGCCGGTGATCTCGGCCAGGCGTTCGGAGACGAAGGTGTAGCGGTTGTCGGCGTCGGTCTCCCAGATCCAGTCGGCGCTCAACTCGGCGACGTCGCGCAGGCGCTGGTCGCTCTCGCGCAGCGCCCGTTCGGCGCGCTTGGCTTCCGTGATGTCGATCAGGCCGCCGACGATCTCCAGCGGATCGCCGGCGTCGTCGAAATACAGGACCAGATCGTCGCGGACCCAGCGATAGGCGCCGTCCTTGTGGCGCAGCCGGTATTCGAAGACCTGATTGCCGAATCGGGTCAGCGTATCCAGCCCGGCGAAGACGCGCCCGGCGTCGCGGGGATGGATACGCGAGAAATAGAATGCCGGCTCGGACAGGAACTCCTCGACCGCGTAGCCGAAATGCCGCTCGACATTGTCGCTGACGGCGGTAAGCCGGTAGTTCCGGCGCGGATCGCAGGTGTAGACCGTCAGCGGGCTGCGTGACAGCAATCGCTCCAATCCCCCGGCCGGCGCCCACCCGCCAGGCGCCGTGGCCGACTTGTCCCTCGACGTCATGTGACCCCTTCAATACCGCCGCTGGCTTGCCGTTCGCGACTCGCGATCCGGCGCCCTTGATTGTAATCCAGCCGCGCGGTCCTTCAACCGTCGGGCGCGCGGCCGGCCGGCATGCCGGGAAGCCAAGGCGGAGCACCGCGAACCTGCATTGATCTTACGCAATGCGGGACACGGGATCAGTGCCTATTCCCTGGCGCGTGATAACGAAAATGTGAACCGACGGGAGAGAGCCAATGACGGGTTTCGAAGTCGCCTATCTGACCATGGTCGTGACCGGCGCCACGCTGTTCGCACTGGTGCTGGCCTGGGCCACCTACCGGCACTAAAGGTTCGTTTTTGGGGCCTTGCTGGCCCGCTGCCCCACCCGGCCAGCCATAGGATACTGTTGTTGGGTGGCCGGCAAGGCCAAAATGGGCCGACAGGCCCATTTTCGAACGCTCGCGAAAACCCGCGTCAGGCCGCCGGCATCGCCGCCGGGTGATCGTCGGCGACCGGCGGGGCGTCGAGGCGCAGCGCGGCCTGGAGCGGCAGGCCGTCGACCCGTGCCGGCGCGCGCCGGCTCCAAAGAGTCCGCCAGAGCGTTTCGAGATTGCCGTCGGCGGTATAGAGCCAGACCCCGTCCGTGGTCTCGAACATGGCGCCGTATTCATAGCGCGGCAGCAGGCCGAAGCAGCGGCGGCGGCCGCCGTCGCGTATCTTGGCGAGCGTCACCGTCAGGGCGCGGGCCGGGCCAGGCCCGCCGTCGTCGTCGTCCCGCCAGCAGATCCGTATCCGCGGCAGCACCTGTCCCATGGCGGCCGAGACCAGGGCGTGGCGGCGCTCGGGAAAGCGCCGGTCGAGGAAGCGGATCCAATCGCGCAACGCGTCGAGATCGTCGGCATAGAAGGGGACCAGTGTGCGCATGGCGTGCCCTCGGAAACGAGAGCGCGCCCTTACACCCGCGGCGGTAAACGAACGCTTAACGCTGGCCGTGCGCCGGCCTGACAAGGCGCGGCCGAAGGACGTGCCGCTTCAGCGGCACTCCCGGCCGAAGCCGTCGAAGCGGAGATAGTCGTCGAACTTGTCCGGATTGGTCTTGAAATAGGCCGGCACGTTCGAGCGCATGTAGTAGGTGATGCGCCACGGCCCGCCGCGCAGCGCGCCGTCGCCGCCCTGCCGCATCTCGCCGGCGGCGATCGCCGCGGCCGGCGCCTCGCGCACCGAGAAACGCCAGTCGGCCCGGCCGCAAAGACCGTCCGGCCGGACCGCCTCCAGGGCGACCATGTCGGCCGGCGCGTCGCTCCAGGCCGCCTTGTCGCCATGGCCGCCGCCACCGCCGGCCGCCTGCGCGCCGCCGGCGAACACCATGGCGGCGAGGCCGGCGACGGCCATCATCAGATCGCGCGGCAATGCCCCCGTCCTGCGCATGCGCCTCGACTCCCGTTACCGTGAACCGACCACATTCTGACAGATTCGAGCCGGGAAAAAACCCCGCTAACCTTCGAGCGCGACAAAATCGAGCGCTTGGCGCGCCGTGCGGGTGACATGCTTGCGCTTGATGGACGATCCCATGAACCGGTTCAGCGCCGCCAGCAGCGTCCGCGTCCAGGGCGCCGCGGGGGCGGCGTCGATCTCGTCCGCCACCGCGACCAGCAGCTTCACGTAGTGGCAGGAGACGATGTATTCGAACTGGCCGTGATCGAACAGGCCACCCATGGCCGAGCGCAGAAAGGCATGGGCGTCGATCACGGCCCAGTCGGCGATGTCGATTCCGCGGTCGAGAAAGCCGGCGTTGCGGCCGGCGAAGCAGGCCATCTGCAACAGGCCCTGCGGCCAGAGCTCCGGGAACTTCGTGCACTGGCGCCGGACGGCGTTGGCGAAGGTGATGGCATGGGTGAAGTCGAGCCAGTCGATGTTCCGCGAGACCGGGGCGTCGAGGCTGGCCTGCATGGCGGTGTCGAAATGCAGGAAGTTCCAGGCGCCGGCGCCGAGCAGGGCGTGATAGAGCCCGCCGACGTCGCCGGAGCCCTCGAGCGTTCGGGCGAGCGCGCGGTTGACCGGCAGCCCGGCAAAGTCGTCGGCGGTGAGCCGGGCGCCGCCTTTGCCGTCCCAGGCCGCGCGTGCCTCGGCATAGGCGCGGAACTCCGGGATCAGGTCCTCGCGCCGGGTGCTGGTCAGGTAGCGGACCAGCGCCAGCAGCATCGGCTCGGTGATGCCGGGCCCGAGCCGGTCGATGAGCTGCCCGGTCTTCAGTACGTAGATGGCGGCATGGCCGAAGCCCTGGTAGTGGGCGAGCGCGGCCCGGGTCAGCGGCCGTTCGAGCGCGGTGAAGTCGAGGCCGTCGGCCAGCGCGCCGCGCAGCCGGGCGATGGCGGCCGGCTCGTCCTCGGCCTCGATGGCGTCGAGGAAGGCCGTTTCGTCGTAAGGCGCCACCTTGTCGGAGAAGGCGTAGACCGGCTGGCGCAGGCTGTCCCAGGCCATGTGGCCGAGGATCTCGACGACCGGGGCCAGCCGTGTCGCGTCGTCATGCGCATGCGCGTCGCCGACCAGCAGCCAGTCGGGCGCCGCGGCATAGGCGTGCGTGGTGCCGAACTCGAACCGGTCGTGCGACCAGCGCACGGCCGCGCGGAGCGCATCCATGGCGTCGCCGTCGGCCTGCCGCAGGCGGACGACCTCGCGCGCCAGCCGGTCGTATTCGTGATCGTCGAAGGCGTCGCGCAGGTTGGTCATGGCGGTGGCGATGCGCTCCTCGGCCGGCGGATCGCCGAGATCGAGCCAGATGTCGCCGCCGTCGACGCGCACGGGATAGGTGCGCAGGCGGTCGCCGCCGGTCAGGTTGTCGCCGCTGCCGAGATCGAAACGCCAGGCGTGCCAGTTGCAGGTCAGCACGCAGTCATCGGCGATGGTGCCTTCGACCAGCGGATAGCCCTCGTGCGGGCAGCGGTTGTTGCAGGCGAAGACGCCCTTGGGCCCGGTGAACAGGACGATCTGCTTACGGCCGACCTTGA